>NZ_CAXBOC010000123.1:0-11913 GCF_963976465.1 uncultured Cyclobacterium sp.
CTATAGGGCCACCATTTTCTGGGGTTCTCAGGCCAATGTCTCCCTCGGGCAGGGTATTCCAATTGGCATTAGCTGGATCAGCTACATCAAAGAGATTGTCACTCTTGAGCAATACCCCTTCATTGGAGGTGAAAAAACCATTTCCAAACCCTCCCACCTTGATCAAAGGAACAAAGGCAGTTCCTTGATGATAAAAGGCTTTTCCAACATTCCAGAAAAAGCGGATATCTCCCTGATAAGCGTTATTCCGGTCAATTTCAAATTCACGCACGGGAATGGTATACCTGTCTTCTGACCAGGATTGGCCATGATCATCAGAATACTTGAAAACGAAATAGCCCTGGCTGTCCACTCTCTTGACAACACCATTTTTATAAGGAGGATCATCTCCTTTGACTTCCCTTAGATTGTCGGTATTATGGTTGTAGAATACAAATATCCGACCTGAAGGGGCTTTTAAAAGCACTGCATAAGAAGCCTCAGGGCCGTCTGAAGGTTCTATTGCTATCATTTCTTCCCATGTAATGCCCTGGTCAAAACTTCTCTGGCTGATGATATGTTGTCCACTGGCTCCTTCATGGCCGGACCCGGTGGTCATCACGCACAACCAGGCGCCGTCATCGGTTTTTACGATATAGGGTTGGTCACTATAGCTTTTGTCAGGTATTATACGACCATTTTCTATATTTCTCCAATCGCCCGATTGGGCGATAACATGGTCTGTTTTGCCTGCAAAGGTCCAAAATAGTACGCCAAATAGAAGACAATGAATGGGCCTTAAAATATATTTTAATCTCATGGGTCTAATATCACAGAAAATAAAATACATCAATAAATATCTTATATTTTAAGCTAAAAACTGGTAGTTCTTTTTAGCCGATGTGGGTGTACAATTGAACGGAGATTTAAAATCAGCAATAAATAAAACATGCATTTCATCGACTAAATTAGGTTAATTTTTAACCAAATTATTGCAAATCAATCCCAAATTTCAAGAAAAATGTAGATATTTTACCCAAAATTTTAAATTTTGTTATTTAATAGTCATTTTTAGGTTTTTGTTTTGATAAACTTTATTATTAAAGATAGTTGGCTCAATTATGAAATATATCATTATTCACCACATATCTGCAGCAATTTTTTGGTATTGACTAAATAACAATATACCCTCATACATGGAATAGTTTTTTATTGGATCAAAAATAAAACCGGATAGAACTGTAATAATACAGGATTACAAGAAAATTCTTCATGAGAAACAGGTAAATAACTCTCTAAAGTTTGGAAATAAAACAAAATTGTAAACAACCCTAAAACTTAAACTATGAAAAACATTTATTCCGTCATTTCAATACTATTTGTATTAATTTCCTACCCCAATCAAAGCATTGCTCAATTCAGCGTAGACGGACAAATGCTTGTGCGAAGTGAATACCGTCATGGCTACCAAAAATTATTGAATAAAAATATGGATCCTGCCGGATTTATCGCCCATAGAGCTAGAATTCAAGCAATTTATAAGATCGATCGCCTTACTTTTTTTATGAGTATTCAGGATGTTCGCACTTGGGGAAGTAGCTCCACTGCCAATATTTCCGACAATTATTTGTCAGTGCATGAAGCTTGGGCTGAAGTTAACTTTGGGGAATACTGGAAGCTGAAACTGGGAAGACAGGAGTTAAATTATGACAATGCACGATTTCTTGGAAACCTTGATTGGGCACTTCAAGCCAGGTCCCATGAATTTGCTTTAATGAAGTATGAAAAAGAAAATGCTAAACTGCATTTTGGCTTTGGTTTTAACCAAGAAAACCAAAAGATTCAAGACCATGTCTATTCTTCCTATAATAATTATAAGGCAGCTCAGTTGGTACGCTATGAAAACAAAACAGGGAAATTAAATTACGCTTTCCTTTTTTGGAACGATGGAAGGCAGTATCAGGAAATAGACAATAGTACCAACACCACCAACACAGGAATTCGCTACTTACAAACCTTAGCCCTTCCAACTTTAAGCTATTCCATGCCTAAAACTCAGGTTTCAGGATATTTTTACTACCAATTGGGCAAAGATATATTTAACAGGTCTACTTCTGCTTATGATATAAGTGCACATATTACCCATACCCTAATTGAAAATAAAGAGAAGGGAACCAAATATACGGCTACCGCAGCCTTTGAATAGATAAGTGGTACTCCTACGAATGACAAACAAGAAAACAGGTCATTCTCTCCGCTTTATGGCACCAATCACGCTTTCAATGGTTTTATGGACTTGTTTTATGTAGGGAATCATTTTAACTCAGTAGGCTTAAGGGATATTTACCTAAGAACAAGATATAATTTTGATTCGGGTTTCTGGATACAAGGTGATTACCATAATTTCTCCGCAAATGCAACCCTACTCAGAGATGAATATAGCGGTCCTGAATTGGACAAGAGATTTGGTTCAGAAATCGATCTTAGCATAGGCAAGGTAATCAGTGCATTTGTTTCAATTCAAGCCGGTTATAGTCAATTCTTAGCTTCTGATACTTTTAAATATATTCAGAATAATGGTGATCTTAAAGAAAATCAAAATTGGGCCTATATCATGTTTGTTTTCAGACCAAACAATAAAGCAAAATTTATAGGGGTACCCCTATGATTAAGCAACCTATATAACTTATGTCACTATGCCTTTACTTCGCATTTATTGGCATCTTATGCAGGTAGGCCCATACCGTGGATTAACTAATAGGATGGTTTATGGAGGAGTGGTTGACTTTCTGAGCTAAACCACCGACAATGAAACTATAGATTGTTCTTGAGTTCCGTTTATCCAGTTTCTTTTCTTTTTAATCGGAAGTAACCTTTCCTAATGGGATTGATTTGATTGCAGAAATAGAGTGCACGTTAGACCAGGATCAGGAAATCGTAGAGAGATTCAATGATACCAATGGAAAATGGTTTTTATAAAAAAAATATTCTATTGTAAAGGGTATTTTAACCATTGTTTTTTCCGGGAAATGCCGTTGTAATTGGAGTTCTAAAGACTTGTCAAGCAAATAATTCAATTGAAATCAACCCTTTTACAATGCTATAAAAAATAGCAAATTAATAAGAAATAAAAAAGCAGTTTTAAAAGATCCATTACAAGACCTTTAAAACTGCTTTTCTACTATTTAAATTTAAATCTGTTCGCCTAAAACTGCCTTCATAAAAGCAACTTCTCCGGTATCCACATCATAATAGCCACCGGTCATCCCTATCTCCCCATTTTCGTACAACTCCTTCAAGACAGGGCTCTCTTGTAAAATCATGTCCATGGTAGTAATCACATTTCTTTTTTCTACAGCTGTAATAAATTCAGGGTCAGAATTATCCTTACCGGGCATTTCCGCTGCAACATCATTTATGGCCGGATCAATTTTCTCTAATAAACCGGTCAAATTTCCAATTTTCACTCCTGCACAGGCACCTTTTATTGCACCACATTTACTGTGACCCAGTACTACTATTTGTTTAGAACCGGCGAGTTTGCAAGCAAATTCCATACTGCCTAAAATGTCTTTATTCAACACATTTCCTGCGATCCTAACACTAAAAATATCTCCCAATCCTTGATCAAAAATCAATTCTGCTGAAGTTCTGCTGTCAATACAACTTAAAACAATGGCAAATGGAAACTGACCATCCTTGGTAGCATTTACCTGTTCAAGTAGATTCCTGTTAACTTTTAAATTACTTACAAATCGTTGGTTTCCTTCTTGTAGTATTTCCAAGGCCTTTGCTGGTGTCATTGTGGCCTGAGTTTCTGCGGTATGTGCTTTCATTCTTTTCTATATGTTTATTTTATGGGGGTTATATTCCAATTAACAATGGTAATCCATCCCATTGGATAAATTTCAATTCTAAACTACCAATATAATGTCAATTTTACTATCTAACAAAAGCTGAACGGATAGCTTAATTGACAATACCCGACGTCCGGAATTGTTTTTCTCAAAGGGAAATTATTGCCAGTAGATATAATCAATTATTAAATAGTTGGCTAATTTTTTCTTCTGACAAAAGGTTTTTGTCTATATAAACGTTATTGTTGGTATCAATGTCATTGTCTAGGCGATAAGCATCCTTGAAACCAATCAATATTACTTTAATTCCTCTTTCTTTAGCATTTACCATCTTGAATTCATGAATCAAATCCAACACATCCTGAGCTATATATACTGTATCAGATGCGTTAATGATAACTTTTGAATTGTCCGGAAGCTTGTTTAGTGTAAGCTTTATGGCTGCTTTATTGAGAAATGAAACTTCCTGAGCGAGATCTACGTGGATCACATCTCCATTTCTATATTCTTCTTTTCTGAAGAAATAAGCCTTTTTGATATTTCCTCTCAAAATGAAAATAACGCTTATAATCATACCCAGTGCTACTCCATTTAACAGACCTAAGAAAACCACTGCTAGTAAAGTGGCTATAAATGGGATGAATTGGTATTTTCCACGGTCCCAAAAACGTTTAATGGTAGAAGGATTGGCTAATTTATAACCAATTGTTAATAATATCGCCGCTAGAGTGGCCATTGGGATCAGGTTAAGAACCATAGGTATACTCAGCACACAAATAAGCAACAGGAAACCATGAATTATGGCTGACATTTTGGTTTTTGCACCTGAATTTGCATTGGCGGAAGACCTTACAACCACTGATGTCATGGGCAATCCACCTAAAAAACCACTAATCATATTTCCTACTCCCTGAGCTTTCAACTCCACGTTTGTATTTACAAATCTTTTGTAAGGATCCAACCTTTCCGTTGCTTCAATACAAAGTAAGGTCTCAATAGAGGCCACAATTGTAATGGTAACTGCCACAATCCAGACCCCAGGATTAAAAACTGCTTCGTAAGATGGGGTAACAAATATTCCTTTAAACTCTTCTATACTTTTAGGAACGGGAAGGCTTACCAAAGATTCAGCGCCTACAGCAAAAGAGCTATTAGTGGCAATAAATAAACCATTTATTATAATGCCTACCAGAACTGCTACCAGAGCTCCGGGAATTAATTTTAACTTTCTTAAAGCAGGAGTTTTCTGCCAGGTGATGAGTACCGCCAAAGAAGCAACAGTGATGATTAAAATACCGGGTTGAATGTCAAGAAAAGCAGCAAATATATCCGCAAATAAGCCAAATCCCGGGCTAATTTCTACGTCGGCACCTAAAGCAAGGGGTATTTGCTGAATAAAAATAATTACACCAATACCGGCCAGCATCCCTTCAATTACATTTGAAGGGAAATAATTCGAAATCGTCCCTGCTTTTACAAAACCTAGCAACAATTGCATGGCTCCTGCCAAAATAACTGCAACTAAAAAAGTCTCATAGCCGAGATCAGCTATGGCTACAAATACTATTGCTGTTAGGCCTGCAGCCGGGCCAGAAACACTTATATGCGATTGACTTAAGAAACCTACAACTATACCACCAATGATTCCTGTAATAATTCCTGAGAACAATGGTGCACCGGAGGCCAATGCTATTCCTAAGCATAATGGCAAAGCTACCAAAAATACTACTAAACCTGATGCAACATCTGATTTCAGATGCGCAAATAGATTGTTACTTTTCATGTAATTTTATTATGAGTTTAAAATTTCTTACCCGGTTTGATTGCGCTATTTCACATCATTGGGTAGATAAAAAACCATTGACACCATTTTGATGCCATGGACCGAAAGAAAAATTATTTAAACTCTGGAGGTGGTACTATAATACCCGGGTCGTAAAGACTAAAATATAGATTATTAATGTTCAATCTACGAGACACAATTTCATCGAACGATTTTGCCAATAATAAATGGTTGGTCGGAACGAGATCATCAATATCTAACTCACATTTTACTTCATGCTCCTTAGTTTCTTCCTCAGTAAAAGAAAAAAACATGGATATATTTGCCTCTTCATCTATTGCTGCCACCACAATACTGGGCATAAATAAAAGGGAAAGGAATAGAGTTAAAAACCCAAAAGCAATACTTCGATATGTTGTCGCTTTGAAAATCAATCTTTAATAATTACAGCCGCAATATAGCCATTAATACAAAGATTAACACTCTCGTAAGTAAAAAGTTTAGAATTTAACACCAACTTTACATTTTTAGCCTTAAAACAAACTCAAATTTAACAAAATGGTAATAGCATTATGCAATTTTTTAGGCTAAAGAAACAGGGAATGGAAAAATTAATATCTCTACACTCCCCTGAAAAAGATCAAATTTCCTCCATTCTTCCGTCCAATAAATGTATAATTCTTTTCCCGTAAGCAGCATTTTTTTCTGAATGGGTTACCTGGATAATGGTGACTCCTTCATTGTTCAATTGCTTGAACAACTCCATGATTTCTTCGCCTTGTTTTGAGTTCAGGTTACCCGTAGGTTCGTCAGCTAAGATTAACTTTGGCTTACCAATCAAGGCACGGGCAATGCCAACCAACTGTTGTTGCCCTCCACTTAACTGGGTCGGGAATAAATCTTTCTTGCCGACAATATTAAAACGATCCAACATATCTGCAACAAGGGCTTTGCGCTCTGATCCAGAATGCTTTTTATAGAGCAATGGCATTTCCAGGTTTTCATAGACTGTCAGCTCATCAATCAAATGATAGGCTTGAAAAACAAAACCTATGTATTGTTTGAAAAGCAATGCTCTTTTCTTTTCCTTTAATTGATGGACAGGTTCATTAAGAAAGTTGTACTCCCCTTCATCAAAACCATCCAGCATACCAATTACATTGAGCAAGGTAGATTTTCCTGAACCGGAAGGGCCCATAATGGATATAAAATCTCCCTCTTCTACAACCAGATTAATGTCCTTAAGTAAAAAAACCCTTCTTCCACCTTGTTGAACCCATTTGAAAATATTGCTTAATTTTATTAACATCGAATTATTCAATTATTTTTAAAATCTATTTTGTAATTAACTACTCATCCTTTAAAGCTTGTATTGGATTGGCAGTGGCGGCTTTTAAACTTTGCCAGCTGACCGTCAATATGGCAATGCCAATGGCGACAATTCCTGCAAGCAAAAAAATAGTCCAATTGATTTCAGTTTTAAAGGCAAAACCTTCCAGCCAACTTTTCATGGCATACCATGATATTGGAATGGCTATGAAAAAAGCCAACACTACCCATTTTAGAAAATCCTTGTTAAGCAAAAGAAGAATTTCAGAAATTGTGGCGCCATTTACCTTTCGGATACCAATTTCTTTGGTTCGCTTGGCCATTGAGTTGGATGCCAGGGCAAATAGACCCATGCAAGAAAGTAGCACTGCCAGAATAGAAAACCATGCAACCAGGGTATTGATTTGGACATATTCTTTGTATTGCTCATTTAATTTTTCATCAGCAAAATAGAACTTAGGTTCAATTCCTGAAAATGCACTCTTCCATTTTTGTTTCAATTGTTCGAGCATTTGCAAGCTGGCTCCTTCCTTGGCCTTTATGGATAAAAAGCCCCAATTGGTATAGTCTTCCTGCTCTGAAAAAATATGAATCAAAGGTTGAGCTTGATGCTGAACACCCTGATAACTGAAATTATCTACAATTCCTACTACCTTACGGATATCTCCTTGTTTGGAACTTTCATTTAAAATTTGTCCATTTGCCTCATTAAAGCCAAGCTTTTGCGCAGCAGCTTTATTAAGTACTATGGCATTTTCATAATTTATATTGCCTTTTTCAAAACCATTTCCTGACAATTGTTGAATGCCAAAAGTTTTGAAATAATTGGCTCCGACATAAGCTTTTCTCAGGTGTATGGATTCCTCTGAGTTTTTTCCCTGAGGGAAAAACACATTGTAGTTTTCACTATAATACCCGGGTATGCATTGAGAAAAACTTACCGATTCTACCATAGGGCTCTCTTCCAATTCCTTGGCAATTCGCTCATAATTATTGCCGGTATTCTCCATATTGGGAAACTGCCAGGGTTGTAATTCTGTAATGATTACATTTTCTGTATCGAATAGTGGATCTTTTTCCAGCATGCCTTGCACCTGCTTCCTTACCAATAATGTTCCTGAAATTAAAATTATCGCTATGGCAAACTGAATTACAATTAAAGAATGACTCCCTGAAGAAGACCTGAGACCGGAAAAAACATTCCCTTTAAGGCTTTCAGTCAATTTTCCTTTGGTCCAAAAAAGAGAAGGAATTAACCCTGATAAACCACCTACAACGGCCCATATTATTAATGGGATCCAAATAAAAACAGGCTTTTCAAAAGGTGTGAATTGCAAACTTGTATCATTGAGTGTATTAAATGTTGGCAAAAATAAGCCCATCAACATAAGCCCTAACAGCAAAGCTATAAAGCTAACCACAAAAGACTCTGTCAATATTTGTCCGATAATGTCACTTCCCGAAGCTCCATGTACTTTTTTAATTCCAATTTCCTTTACTCGGGACTGTACACTATTAATGGTTAAATTTATAAAATTAACTATGGCTATACTTATGATGCCCAATGCAATTATACATAGGATAACAATCAAAGTTTGGTTAGATTCTTCAGTGGAATGATAGGCTTGGAGTGGTAACAAATTGAGGTCTGTTTCATTTTGACCTACAGGTAAATAATTTTCTTTAACAATCTGCTTTAATTTTTCATCAATTGCTTCCGGTGCTATCCCATCTTTTAATTGAACATAGCTTATGGAAAAAGTATTGTACCAGTCATGAATTCCCTTTATCCAAGGAGAAATCTCTTCACCTGTTTCATAGGAAGAAACGATATCAAATTTTATGGATGAATTAGAAGGAATGTCTACTACCCCTTTTACTTCCAAAAAAACCTCTTCAAATTTTATTTGGAGTTTCTTACCTATTGCCGGTTCATTCCCAAAATACTTTTTAGCAAAGTCTGTACTTATCACCACACTGTATTTTTCTTGGATAGGATTTCTATCGGACCCCTCGGTGAAAGGAAAACTAAAGATGGAAAAAAAGCTTTGGTCAACATAATGAATATTTTCCTGAAAAGCTTTGTCACCATGGCTAATTCGAAAACCCTCCCAATCGAATATCCGTGTACCATTGACTACTTCCGGCACCTCCTCCATCAACTTAGGCAATAAAGGTCCCTTGGTCTGTACGGTTTCACCATCCCTAATCCTATAAATATTGTCATAATTATCATGAAATCGATTATAGGTCAGGTCATTGTGAACATAAAGGGTTAATAGTAAAAATGAAGCGATGCCAATGCCTAAACCAAAGGTATTGATCATAAAAGACCCTTTATTGTGCTTAATGTTTCTAAAGAAAAGTTTTAAGTTATGTCGTAGCATTGTATACAAATTTCTGTTAGGATTGGCCTTCTTCATTTCAATTACGATCTTCATGCCATAAATTTAATTGGATGAATTTCAGTATTTTACAACTATTAAATTATTCATTTTAAATTTATGTGTAAAATCTTTTGACAGAATTTGTACAATATATTTACACATTTTGGGCAGTAATTAATTTCTGAATTTAAATCTAGAATCTAAGGCATCTATAAGATATTTGTCAGCATTTGACCAACACTTTAGACGCTATCCCCTATTCCGTACTTAAACTTTTCACGGGGTTGGTATTGGCTGTTGTAAATATTTTAATACTGATAACTGCCAGTGCGATTATTAATAAACTTACGCCACTTAAGAGAAATACCCACCAACTCATTGTTGTTTGGTAAGCAAATTCTTGCAACCAGCTGCTTATTCCCCACCATGCTATCGGAACAGCTATAACAAAGGCAATACTTACGAGCACAAAGAACTCTTTCCCCATTAATAAATTAAGTTGCAAGATGGAAGCCCCTAGGACTTTTCTAATGCCAATTTCCTTTGTTCGCTTTTCAGTACTGTGGATAACCAAGCCAAAAAGTCCTAAGCAACTGATAAGTATGGCTAAACCTGTGGACCATTTTAAAAGTGTGGCTGTCTTTTGCTCTTGGCTGTAAAATTGTTTTACATCATCATCTACAAAATTAATTTTAAACGTTTCATCAGGAAAGAATTCCTGCCACAGCGTTTCAATTTTATTGATGGCTTTAGGCCAATGCTTTGTATCCTTGGCTTGGAAGGAAAAGTGAAGGGTATAGTTTTGATTATTCTGAACAAATGCCATAGGCTCTATTTCCTCTCTTAGGGAACTTTGGTTAAAGTCTTCCATTACCCCTACAATAGGTATATTATCATTGCCTACCTTAAATTGCTGGCCAATGACCTCTTCCGGTTTTTGGAATCCCAAATGGCGCATTAGGGTCTCATTGATTACATATTCAGAAATAGAATCATTGAGTGGCAATCTTCCTGACAATAAGTCTATGTCATATAAATTCAGGAAATTTTCATCCCCAGAGAGCATTTGTATTTGAACATGATTCTCCTTACCCTCTGAAAAATAGCTTACTCCTCTTCCTGAATAGCTTTGGGAGGCAGGAGGATCTCCGGCCATGCTTATTTCATTGATCTCCGGAATAGCGCTAATACTCTTCTTAAAGGCCTGGTATTTTTCATTGGCATTTATTGTTCTTGGCGCTTTAATATAAGCAATAGACTCCGATTTAAATCCCATATCCTTATTTATCAGGTAGTTTATCTGTTTTCCTACCAACAGTGTAGCTATAATAAACACCTGGGCAATAACAAACTGGAAAACGGTTAAGAATTTTCTTAAACTCCCCTTGTCTCCATCCAAAACCGATTGGTTTTTGAGTACGGACACCGGTTTATATTTTGACAGGATAAGGGCGGGATAAAAACCTGCTAAAAAAGCAATAAGAATTAATAAACCTATTAATGAGACAATTAATACCGGGTTTTGCAATAAACCCATGCTAAGCCCCGATGGTATAAAGTCGGCAAACACGCGTAGCAGAAAAGTAGCCATGAAAAGGGACAATATGGCTGCTGAAACTGTTAAAATAAAAGTTTCGCCCAAGTATTGAATGACCAACTGTTTTTTGGAACTGCCTAATGTTTTTCGAATACCAATTTCTTTGGCTCGCTTGGCAGATTGCGCAGTATTGAGGTTAATAAAATTAATGCACCCTAAAAGCAATAGAAAGAGGGCAATAAGACCCAGGCCTATTAAAACATCAGCACTTGCACGGTAAGGGCTGCTGTCAAATACACCGTAAATATCGTTAAGGTGAAGGTTTTTCAAAGCTTGCAACCGAAAGGACCTGAAATACCCCAAGGCGGCCATTTCTTCATTTTCATTTTCTTTCCCCAAAACGTCCAATTGCGCTAGAATAGCGGTTTTATTATTAAACTCATCCGCTTTAATAAACAATTGAGTAGATGAACTGATACTTCCCCAGCTTTTATCATAGAAATACCCATAGCTCTCTGAGTTTTGAAAAGACTTTCGGGATAAAAACTCTTTGAATATAAAGTCAGAACGTTCTTCAAATTCAGCCACAATTCCTGTCACTTTTACAATTAAGGAATCCTCATAAATCAAGGTATTACCAATAATTTCTTCAAGGGATCTGCCGGGAAAATATTTTTCCGCCCTGCTTTTACTCAACACCACTTCAAATGGATTTTCAAGAGCTGCATCTGCCGATCCGGCAAGCCAATGATACTTGAATATTTTAAAGTATTCTTCGTCAGCAACCACAATATCTCCGGGCCATTCAAATCCCTTTTGACTAGATGCTACAGTTACTTTATCAAAACCAACAAGGAAAAAAGGACTCACATGATCAATTCCAGTACTATTGTCTTTCAATGCATCTATTAGCGGTACCGGAACACCTCTAGAATGTCCTTCCTGATCAGGTCCCTGAGTGTCTACAACTACACGGTAAATCCGGTCTCTACCCTCATGAAATTTATCAAATGTAAGGTCATAATAAACCATGATACCAAT
>NZ_CAXBOC010000124.1:0-11887 GCF_963976465.1 uncultured Cyclobacterium sp.
ACCTGAGGCTGACCACTCATTTAAAATCTGTCAAAATGTCTCGGGATTTTCTATAAGCCTTGAGGGTAAAGAAAACCGTAGCATTCATTTGAACTAATAGGGCATAAAAAAACCTCTCTAAAAGAATAGAGAGGTTTCAAAATTTTATTTCTCTTTGTTGTAATACTTTAACGCTTCATCCATTTGACTGTTCAGCTTAGCTATTCGTTTTTCCGGACCGGGGTGAGTAGATAAAAACTCAGGCGGTCTGGAAGACGCATCGGATTGAGCATTCATTCTTCCCCAAAAATCCGGGGCTTCTCTAGGGTCATATCCGGCAATAGACATAAAAATTAAACCCAATTGATCTGCTTCCAACTCTTGGTCCCTACCAAACTTCAACATTCCAACTTGACCACCGATTCCCACTGCTTGCAAAAATATGGTTTCAGTTAAACTTGGATCTTCTCCCATGGCTACTTGCAGCCCACCTATTAATCCATTGGCGACCAATCCTTGAGACATTCTTTCTCTGGCATGACTGGCTATGGCGTGTGCCACCTCATGCCCCATCACCACGGCTATACCGGTTTCATCTTCGCAGATGGGAAGAATACCTGTATAGAAAGCTACTTTTCCTCCTGGCATACACCAGGCATTCACCTGATCGCTCTCCAAAAGATTAAAATCCCATTCGAAACCCTCCGTTATAGAAGAATAACCATTGTCTTTCAAATAAGTATCCACTGCATTTGCTATCCGGTTGCCTACCTTCACTACCTGCTGTCCTTCTTTGGTATTGGTAAGTACCTTGCTCTCTTTTAATACTTGTCCGTACTGATCATAAGCCAGAGGCAAAACCTCAGAATTGCTAACAATGCTAAGCTGTTTTCTACCGCTCAATGGTACAGTTGCACAACCATAGACAATGAGGCCTACAAAAAGAAGTGTTAATATTTTTTTCATATGTAATAAATTTCAGATCAAGATAACAAAAAGTAGGCTCCAAAAAAGGTGCCAGATAAATAGTTAACGCAAAAATAGGCACTTTCTATGAAATGTTGCACCTTTTTTTCCACGTGTATGGACTTGTTTGTTTATGAGAACGTTTTCTCCGTATTTACCAAGACAATGAGCTGAAGTGTAAATCACTTTATTTTTTTCCCTTCTATAAAAAAGGCATCATGCATCATCCCTGCTCGAGTAAATGGTTAATTCAAGAATTAAATTTGACCCTGTTGCTGTTTAGTTCACTTTATATCCTTAAATTAATGACCATGAACAAGCATCAACAGTCTTTTGCCCGTTTGGTCACCCAATCTTTTTCATTTTTCGGGTATATGCTAAAGAACCTACCTTCAATTGTTTTTTGGGGTATACGCGTAAAGGATATTAAATTGGACTCCTGCCATACTACCTTGCCATTTAATTGGCGGACAAAAAACCCATTTAAATCCATATACTTTGCGGCTTTGTGTGGAGCAGCAGAACTTTCTTCCGGTTTACTTTGCAAATTGCATTTGGCAGGAAATGGCAATTTTTCTATGCTTGTGGTGGACATGAATGCACAATTCATCAAAAAAGCCAACACTCCTATCCTAATGAAATGTGAAGATGGCCGGCGGGTCAAAGAGACCCTCGCAGGTCTTAGCAAGCAAGGGGATGTTGCCACGCTCAAAACAATAATACATGGCCACGACTCCCACAATGAAACCGTGGCCAAATTTGAAATTACCTGGTCCTTTAAAAGGAAATAAATACTCCTGTTTAAGTAGGTATTCCTGCTTGTTTGTTGATTATATCAACCAACTGATGGCTTTGTACTACCCCTGCTTTTCTCCACACCACCTTGCCTTTTTGGAACAATATCAGTGTAGGAACACTTTTTACTTGATACCTACTGGCTGCCATGGGGTTTTTATCAACATCAATTTTTATAATCTTTGCCTTTCCCCCTACTTTCCCGGCCGTTTCTGTAAGTATAGGCTGCATCATTTTACAAGGACCACACCATGTGGCGTAAAAGTCCACCAATACCGGTTGGTCTCCTTTGATAATTTCTGAAAAACTCTTTCCCTTTGCCATATTTGTAAGCTTTAAATCTAAAACAAAATTATTGTTTTCATAGGAAAACATCAGTGATCTACCTCACAAAGTAATAGCCAACCCTTACAATGACAGATAATATTTTTTGATAATGGAAATATGGTGTTCCATATGCCCAAAAATAATGTATAGGAGAGCGCTTAGGGACATAGGTTTAGCGTCTACAGACCCGATATTGTGGATTTGATCCTCCGGAATGGCTTCAATAAAGTTCCAAAGCAATTGGCGATGCAACAAAAAAGTATCCAATAATTCATTTATTGACTGAGAATTAAAAGCTGCTGTTTTGACATAATTGTCCTGATCAAATCCCGGAAAGTCACTTTTTTCACCTCGGCTTATACTCAGGGCTCTGAAATGCATTATTTTCTCGGTATCGATAATATGTCCCAACAATTCATTAAAAGACCACTTGTTTGTTTTGTAACTAAGCAAAGCTTTCTCGGTAGTCAAATTACCGAATAAGTTTTTAACAAATTGTTCTTGCTCCAGGGACAAGGTCTTTAAATCCTTTTCAGCAACCAAATCAATATAACCTTTATAAAAGGGTGGGTACGCTTTCGGCAGGGGAATTTTAGGTCCTTTAGTAGTCTCCATAATTTTGTTAATTTTGTAGGATAAATTTAAATATAATCATTCGATATGAATCCATTATTGGCAAAATTTAATACTCCGTTTGAAACGGCACCATTTGATAAAATTAAAAATGAACATTTCCTTCCGGCCATTCAAAAAGGTATCGAGGAAGTAAAAGAAGAAATAAAAAAGATCAAAACCTCAAGTCCGCCGGATTTTGAAAACACCATTGTAGCCCTAGAAAATGCCGGTGAAAAGCTTTCAAGAGTAGCTTCCATTTTTTTCAATATCAATGCCGCTGAAACCAATGATGAAATTCAACAGTTGGCCAGAGAAATCTCGCCTCTTTTGTCTGCGCACAGCAATGATATCCTTTTAGATGAAACCCTTTTCACCAGAGTTAAGGCTGTTTTCGACCAAAGAGAGCAGTTAAAATTAAACCCGGAGCAAAGCACACTTCTGGAAAAAAGTTACAAATCCTTTATAAGAAATGGAGCACTTTTAAAAGGGGATGACAAGGAGCGTCTTAGAGCCATTGACCAGAAATTGTCTAAGCTTGGTTTACATTTCGGAGAAAATGTTTTGAAGGAGACCAATAAATATGAACTGGTTATTTCAGAAGCCAAAGATCTTGAAGGCTTACCTGATGGATTGATTGAAGCCGCTGCTCAGACGGCCCAAGAAAAAGGAAAAGAAGGAACATGGGTTTTTACACTTGCCTTTCCTAGCTATGTCCCTTTCATGACCTATGCAAAAAACAGGGAACTTAGGAAAGAAATATACATTGCCTATAACACCAAATCGGCAAAAGGTGACGATTTGGATAATAGACAAATCATCAAAGACATTCTTAAGCTTAAGGATGAAAGAGCAAAGCTTTTAGGTTATGGTCATTATGCTGATTTTGTCCTAGAAGAAAGGATGGCTGAAGGTGGTGAAAAAGTTTTAAGTTTTTTGGATGAATTGTTAGAAAAAGCAAAACCACGCGCACTTGCAGAACTAAAGGAACTGGAAGCCTTTGCCAAAAAAACCGACGGAATAGAAAAGCTGTTCAAATGGGACATCAGCTATTATGCTGAAAAATTGAAGATGGAGAAATATGCTGTTGATGATGAGTTATTAAAACCCTATTTTGAATTAAATCGAACCATTGAAGGCGTTTTCACCACAGCAGAGAAACTTTATGGCATAACCTTTAAAGAAAATAAAGATATTCCTGTTTACCACTCAGACGTAAAAGCCTACGAAGTCAGCGATGCAGACGGAAACCATTTGGCGGTTTTTTATGCTGACTTTTTTCCAAGAGCAGGCAAAAGAAATGGTGCTTGGATGACAGTATATAGGGGGCAACGAAAAGTTGACGGCAAGGAGTACCGTCCTCACGTCTCTATCGTTTGTAACTTCACCAAACCCACTAAAACGAAACCAAGTCTACTAACCTTCAATGAGGTCACCACTTTATTTCACGAATTTGGTCATGCTCTTCATGGCATGTTGGCCCAAGGCACTTATGGATCCTTATCCGGCACAAATGTATACTGGGATTTTGTGGAACTTCCTTCTCAAATTTTTGAAAATTGGTGCTATGAAGAAGCCTGTCTTGACTTGTTTGCCAAGCATTATGAAACAGGAGAACCCATTCCAAAATCATATATTGATAATATAAAAAAAGCGGCCAATTTTCATCAAGGTTTTCAAACCGCTAGACAAATCAGCTTAGGGCAACTGGACATGGCCTACCACACCACTGCACCTGATGCCATTGATGATGTATTTGAATTTGAAAATGAGGTCATGAAGCCCACTGCTTTGCTGGACCCGGTCCCAAATACCATGATAAGCACCTCTTTCTCCCATATCTTTCAGGGAGGTTATGCAGCAGGGTATTACAGTTACAAATGGGCTGAAGTATTGGATGCAGACGCTTTCGAATTATTTCAGGAAAAAGGTGTTTTCGACAAAGAAACTGCACAATCTTTTAAAGATAATATCCTATCCATGGGGGGCAAAGAACATCCTTCAATTTTATACAAACGTTTTAGGGGCAGAGCTCCTAAACCTGATGCACTTATCAAAAGAGCAGGTTTGGAGGTATAAAATTGGATATCAATTAAGTCATTGCTACTTAATCCGTCCAAGTCAACAATACTGTTGGGATGGACGGGTTTGTTATTTCAGCTTCGGCCACAAATACAAAAGGGGCTCGAATGGCCCCTTTTTAAACTTGTTTCGGAAAAACCTGTCTAAGTCCGTATGTAGGAAAAAATATATTGGTCTCTTAAATGATGATAAAACCAATTATCAACAACCAGATTAGGGCTGAAACCATTAATAATATGGTGAATTGTTTATCTTTCATCTCCCCGAAATTTTAATTCTTTTTATACAATTAATGTATGAAAAATAACCCATAAAAGCAAATAATACCAAAATAAAATTTTAATATCTCAATAAAATTCAAATTTTTAATTTTATTGATTAGTTAATATTATTCCTAAATAATTTCATAAGCGTCAAATACTTCAAATAAAATTAATGAATCATTATTATTTTGATTCATTCACTGTAAAAGAATTCAACTCTTTTTGTCCGGCTTCGTTTTGAATTGGCCCAACTCGTGGTAATGTTTTTGATTCTGAGACATATTGTCGGCAGTCCATTTGATCTTCTTCGATTGAGGAAATTTCCTTACCGGACAACTTTCTACTTGACAATAACGACAGCAAGGGTCTGGGATACAGGGATCTGCATGAACAAAAACTTCGGTTTTTCCCGGAAGATTTTCTTCCAATACTTCCTCCACCTCATGTACACAGTCATGAACCTGCACAAGGTCATAATAATAGGGAAGTGTAAGGTGCAAGTCAACATGATTGTCGCCTCCATATTGCTGAACCCGCATATTGTGAATATCAATCCAGTTTTTTTGCCGATGTTCATTTAGTATTTGAACCGTTTTATTGATGGATTTTGGATTGGACTCATCCATTAGTCCTGCCACTGACTTCCTGACCAAAAAATAACCGTTATAAATAATATAAAAGGCAAAGAGTAATGAAATAATGCTGTCTAATAGGTACCAGCCGGTAAAATAAATGATGGCAATTCCCAAAATTAAAACAAAACTGCTGATGGCATCGGTTGAAATATGTTTCCCGTCAGCTTCCAAAGTCAGGCTGTTTAACTCCTTCCCTTTTCGCTGCAATACATAACCCAAGACCCCATTTACCACACCTGAAAATCCTATCAACACCATACCCAAAGGCAATTCAATCAGGGGTTCGGGAAACAAGAACGATTTAATGGATTGGTAAAGAATAAAAATTCCAGCAACAATTATCAAAGTCCCTTCGATTCCGGCACTAAAAAATTCGATTTTACCATGCCCATAAGGATGGTTTTTATCCTTAGGTATGGCACTTAACCTCACACTGTAAAGCGCAAAAAAAGAAGCCACTACATTAACAATGCTTTCCAAAGCATCCGTAAGTATAGCATTGGACCCTGTCAAGAGATAGGAATAAAATTTAACTACCAATAATATTATACTGATAGCAACTGACCAAAGAATAATTCGCTGCTTTTCTGAATCCACCCCTGCCACTATTTACTTTTCAAAATTAGTCTTATTTAGGGAATTGAGAAAGGGAAGACCATAATTAAAATTTAGAGCACTCCTATTTTTTAATTAATTATTCGGCTTCAGTTGAGAGAGGTGTAAAAAGGAGATCTGCCAGCTTATAACTAAAATAAAATTACGCAATCAATTATTAAGACGCACCTAATAATTTATGTTTTAAAAGAAAGGTCCTACAGAGAATTCTTATGGAAATACTTGAGAAAATGCCTATTTTGACAACCAAATTCACGCTAACCTCAAATTGTCACGAAACTTATGAATATAAAAAACTTTTATCTCTTTTTAAGCTTTCTATTCCTCACTTCCATCGCACTTAAGGCACAAACGAAATCAGGACAGCAATCACCACCATTGTCTCAAGCCTCTCCTTCCAGTGTAGGTGTTTCACCGGAAAGGTTAGCCCGTATTGACGAAATGCTAAAAGAATCAGTTAAGGACAACACCATTCCGGGCGCAGTTGCCCTCATCGCCAGGAACGGGAAAATTGTTTTTCATGAAGCTTATGGAAATGCTGATGCCAATGGAAGAAAGTTAAGAAAAGATGCCATATTTAGAATTGCCAGCCAATCCAAAGCAATCACTTCAACTGCAGTGATGATGCTTTGGGAAGAAGGCAAATTCCGATTGGATGATCCAATTTCAAAATACATTCCTGAATTTAAAAACCCAGAAGTTTTGGTAAATTTCAAGTATGCAGACACTACCTATACTACTAAACCGGCCAATAAAGAAATAACGATCAGACACCTACTTACACATACTTCAGGGATTGGCTATGGAGCAATAGACAGGGATGAAAGAATGAAAATGATCTATGAAAAAGCCGGTACCATAGACTTGTTTACAACTTCACCGGTCACAATTGAGGAAATAGCCTTGAAAATTGCCAAATTACCTCTTCACCACCACCCCGGAGAGAAATACACCTACAGTTTGGGATTAGATGTTTTGGGATACTTTGTAGAGGTCATTTCCGGAATGACTTTTCAAGATTATTTACTCAAACACTTGTTCATCCCTTTAGGAATGAATGATACAAATTTTTATTTTCCGGCATCCAAAGCTGATCGACTTGTAGCCATCCAGCATAAAGAAAACGGTCAATGGAAAAACTATCCCAATACCTTTTATGATGTCGATTACCCTGTCAAAGGGGCTAAAACATTTTTCTCCGGAGGTGCAGGACTTTCCAGCACTGCAAAAGACTATGCGACTTTTCTACAGATGTACCTCAATGGAGGAGAACTAAACGGGAAACGTTTTTTGAGTCGAACAACCATTGCTTCAATGATGGGTAATCAAACCGGAGATCTCTATGGGGGTGGCGACCAGCATTATGGCCTGGCCTTTGGTGTGTTAACTGACCATGGCCAAGCCAAAGCAGGCTTAGGATCTACTGGAACTTTTATCTGGGGAGGCTATTTTAACACCCAATATTTTGCAGACCCTAAAGAAAAACTCATAGGCGTAATTCTCAAGCAAACCCAAGGAAGTACCGGTGACCAAACAAGCTGGAAATTCAAACAAATGGTAGGCGCCAGCATTGATGATTGATCCATTACACATGTCCCACTGAACCCTAACAGGACTTAAACTCCTGTTAGGGTTCATACACCGGTTCCGGATGATGGTCAGGGTCCAAAGGATCGTAATAATATAATTTTTCAGCTTTGTACTTCTTCAAATGTGCCGCCAATCTACTCATAAAACTAGGGTAAGCTTGATCTTCTTTTTGCGACCAAACCACCTCTGCCAAAGCTGCTATCCTGGGATACATCAGAAAATCAAACCGCTCTTCATTGGGAACAGTTTCTGTCCAAAGGTTGGCTTGAATACCCAAAATAAGGTCTTCCTCTTCTTTCTTTATACCAAAGGCATCCATATCAAAATGATAAACTGCTTCTAAAGGAGCAAAAGCACCTGCCCACTTTCTTCCATACTTATGATCTTCTTTCTGAAGAAAATCGAAATAGAATGGGATCCTAGGACAAACCACAGTCGGATACCCATTTTTTAGTGAAAGGCTCAGTTGCTCCTTTTTATCATGCCTCCACCAAAAAATAATTGTTTTGTCCTTGGGCAAATTCGCGGTAGCCATCTCATCCCAGGCCAAAACCTTATTGTTAAAACGAAAAAGCGTATCGGCCATCCTTTCAAAGAAATAGTCTTCGACATCTTTCATGCCTGTCAAACCTTCCTTTGCCATCAACTTGAGAACATCCGGATCTTTAGGCCACATTTGATTGCCAAAACTCACTTCATCACCTCCCAAATGCATCATATTGCTGGGAAACAAAGCATCCACTTCATGCAAGATCTGGGATAAATAATCATAGGTAGACTCTTTGGCAGGATGAAAGGTAAAGTCAGGATATTTTTCTGATCCACCGCCACTGTGTTCCGGATACGCCCTATTGGCGGCTGTGGCATGTCCCGGCATATCTATTTCAGGAATCACCTGTATCATTCTTTCACGTGCATACCTAACAATCTCCTTAATTTCTTCCTGTGTATAGTAGGCGGCAGGTGCATTGGGTTCTGATTGATTGCCAATTCCTCCAACGGTGGCTAATTTGGGGAAACTTTTAATTTCTATTCGCCATCCCGGAGCATCTGTCAAATGCCAATGAAAAGTATTTAGTTTATAATAAGCCATGTGGTCAAGTAGCTGCTTCACTTTTTCCATGCCAAAAAAGTACCTAGACTCATCCAGCATAATCCCTCGCCATGCGTACCTTGGACTGTCCTGAATTTCCCAGTTAGGTAGGGCAATTTCCCCATGTTTTTCCTTGGCAGCATGTGCCAATTGAATCAGAGAAATCACTCCATAAAAGGCTCCTGTTTCATTTGAGGCTTCAATTGTTACTGAATTTTGCTGGATGTTTATTTTATAGCCTGGCTTCAGGTCATTAACCTTTTTGATCACTATGGTTTTTGAAGCTGATTCAATTTCCAGAAGTGGCATATCCAACAATCTTAATGCTTCCTGTTGCAAATAATTTCCTTGATCCGGAAAACCTTCAAGCCTAATACCAACTTTGCTATCCCATAGAAACGCTCCTGGGTTAAGTTGATAATTGGCCGGAATGGGAATAATCTCCGGCTGTTGCTGAGCAATAGTGAAGTTTAGAGAAAAAAGAACAAATAAAATTGCCAAAGAAAAAGGTTTTACTAAATACATTGAGGTAAGGTTAAATATTTTGCCAAAACTATAAAAAATTCAATGATGGGCCGGCTATTAAAATGATAATCTCATCTAAAATTTAAAATACAAAAAAGGAAACACACCTTAGATTTAACTATTAGATATTAAAAAGCAGGATAATATTGTAAATTTGGCTTAATAAAAATAACATATAATTGACTTCAATTCTTTATAAAATATTTACTATCTAACTTCTTAATTGATCATAATGCACCTAACAAAACCCTCCTTTAAACTATTTCCTATATTCCTTTTATTGATGCTCTTGGCTGCTTGTAAGCAGGAAGTCAGTACCTCCCAAAGTCAACCCAATATCATCGTATTTTTTACGGATGATCAGGGCTTTGCGGACTTAGGTGTTTATGGCGCAGAGGGCTTTGAAACGCCTCATTTAGATCAATTGGCCACTGAAGGCATAAGGTTTACAAATTTTTATGTTCCAGCAACAGTATGTACCCCATCAAGAGCGGGACTATTGACAGGCCGTTACCCTAAAAGAAGTAATTTGCATGAAGCAGTGCTTTTTCCTTTTTCAGAGGGTGGCTTATCTCCCCAAGAGTATACCATGGCAGAAATGCTGAAAGATGCAGGCTATACCACCTCATGTATAGGAAAATGGCATTTGGGGCATAAGGAAGCTTTCATGCCAAACAACCAAGGCTTCGATACTTTCTATGGTGTGCCTTACTCCAATGATATGGACAATTATTACTACAAAGACATTGACTTTCAGTCGCCTCCCCTTCCTTTTTATCGGAACACCACCCTTATAGAAAATGGTCCTGACCAAAGGTATCTGACCAAACGCTATACTGATGAGACGGTAAAACAAATTAAGAATAGAGGGGAAACCCCTTTCTTTATTTACCTCGCACACAATATGCCCCATACCCCACTTTTTGCTTCTCCTGCTTTTGAGGGCAAAAGTAAAAAAGGTCTATACGGAGATGTGATAATGGAATTGGATTGGAGTGCGGGAGAAATTATCAAAGCATTGAAAGAAGAAGGAATTTATGAAAATACCATCTTTGTTTTTACTTCCGACAATGGCCCGTCCAAAGGATCAGCAAAACCTTTGAGAGGAAAGAAAGCCCAAACTTGGGAAGGTGGCCAAAGAGTACCCGGCATTATTACTTGGCCCGGTACCATTCCAGCAGGGGTAGTAACCGATGAGTTTGTCAGTACGCTGGATCTATTGCCAACCTTTGCCCAATTAGCATCCACAAGTATCCCGAAAGAAATAAAAATTGACGGGATGGATATCAGCACTTTTTTAAAGAACCCCAAGGGAGAAGATTTACCGGAAAGACCTTTCCTTTTTTATGCAAGAAATGGTGAACTAGAGGCCATTCGCTTGGGTAAATGGAAACTACATATCAAAAAATCAATCGGCTGGAATGAAAATGCAGAAGGCACTTTTCAAGTTTCACTTTATGATTTGGAAAATGATATTTCGGAACAAACCAATGTTGCAGAACTTCACCCTGAAATTGTTAAAAAGCTTACAAGCATGGCCCAAGACTCTGATTTGGGCCTCAAGTACAAAAATAATTGAGCCTAAAAGACCAACTTTGCTACTAAAAAGTCCAAAGTAAATCCCTTACATTAAAAATAACATCCTTCTTGCTGAAGTAAATGGGTAGGCTTTACATTTCAAGTGGTATAAATGTATCCTGCTATTTCTCTCAAAATCAATTTTAGCTATCTTTGCATTCTATGAGCGAAAATAAATTCAAAAGATATACAATTACCTCTGCCTTACCCTATGCTAACGGCCCCTTGCATATAGGTCATTTGGCAGGTTGTTATATTCCTTCAGATATATATGTGCGGTATTTAAGGTCTCAACAAAAAGACGTGGCCTATGTATGTGGATCAGATGAGCATGGTGTAGCCATCACCATCAAAGCCAAGAATGAAGGAATAAGTCCTCAGGAAGTAGTGGACAGGTACCATGGCATAATGAAGAATAGTTTCGAGAAATTTGGAATCAGCTTCGATCATTATTCTCGGACCTCTTCTCCGGTACATCATGAAACGGCCAGTCAATTGTTTACCGATCTCTACCAAAAAGGTGAGTTTGATGAAAAAGAAACCGAACAATATTATGATGCTGAAGCCAAACAGTTTTTAGCAGACAGGTATATAGAAGGCACTTGTCCCAATTGTGGGTACGAGGAAGCATATGGAGACCAATGTGAAAAATGTGGTTCATCTTTAAGCCCAACCGACCTGATCGATCCTCGTTCAAAACTTAGTGGCAACACCCCCGTGTTAAAAATGACCAAACACTGGTTTCTGGATTTGGGCAAATACACGCCTTTTTTAAAAAAGTGGATCCTTGAGGACCATGCCAATGACTGGAAAAACAATGTTTTGGG
>NZ_CAXBOC010000125.1:0-11837 GCF_963976465.1 uncultured Cyclobacterium sp.
ACTTTGATGTGAGTTATTTTGCTTCAACCAATATTAAAGAAATTGAACTGTACAAAAATAGCCCAATAAGAGTTGAAGTAGATTGGAATTACCCGCAGATCGTCAATAAAAAAATCAGTATAAATATTCTTTCTGATTCCACATTTAGGTTACTTTCCGGAGAAAATACTTTTTTTGATACATTTTTTACAAGCTACCAATATGTTGAAGAAGAAACAGGTATTTTTAACAAGGAGCTTAAATTTGGCGAGGAAATTATAGGTGATAGGGCCAAATTTAAAGTCTACCTACTTGACAATTCTCGTCAGTATGATACCTATGAGTTTTTACTGCATAACCCTACTTCCTTAGTGGATAGGTATGCTAATGCCATTCAGGTAAAACCACTTATCAATTATGGAACCGTACTTGAAATAAGTACGGTTACAAAAATTGTGGACAAAGGCAGTGATTATATCAATGCGCTAATGGACGCTTTTCTGGAATATGATCTCAAGGAAAAGAACAGAATCTCTGAAAATGCATTAAGGTTTATTGAGGAGCAACTCTATATTGTTGAAGATTCCTTGAAGTCTGTGGAAGGAAGAATGCAGCAATTTAAAGTGAGCAATAAAATGTTGGATGTGAACGCTGAGTTCGGTGGCGTACTGAATAACATTCAGGATTTAGAAAGAAATATTCAATCCATAGATTTTGAATTGGGCTATTACAATAGCTTAAAAAATTACCTGATTACTAAAACAGATTCTTTTGAGGAAATTGTTGCTCCCTCTGTGGTGGGTATCGATGATCCGCTTTTTAATGAATTAGTAGGTTCATTGGTGACCATTTCTCTAGAACGACGAAAGTTACTTTCTCTGGTAAATGAAACACACCCTGATGTTGAAGTATTGGATCAGCAGATCCATAGATTGAAAGAGAATTTATTTGAAAATATTGAGAACCTCATAGGCAATACGGAAAGTAGAAAAAAGGAAAATCAAAAGAAATTAAACTCCTTTGACAAACAATTTTCTAATTTACCCAAGGCAGAATCAGATTATACCAATATTTTAAGAGAATTTAAGCTGAGGGAAAATTTGTATACCTATCTTCTTGAGAAAAGGGCAGAAGCTGGCATTGCCAAAGCATCCAATGTTCCCGACAATAGTATTGTGGACCAAGCAAAAAGGGGGACTTTAATTTTTCCTAAAAAAACGCAAAATTATACGTATGCAATCGGCTTAGGATTCTTTCTTCCCTTAGGATTTTTGGTGCTGTTTCATTACTTAAACAATAGAGTAATGGATCAGATCCAATTAAAAAGCCTGATGCGTATCCCACTTCTAGGAACCATTGGCTATAGTGATAAAAATACCAATTTATTAGTTGCCGAGTATCCCCGGTCGTTGGCTTCGGAATCATTTAGGTCCCTGCGTTCGGCGCTTTTCTATATAGCCAGTGAAAAAAAATGTAAAAGAGTATTGGTTACTTCAAGTATTTCAGGAGAGGGAAAAACATACATTAGCTTGAACCTTGCTTCTGCAATGGCCTTAAGTGGGAAAAAGACATGTATTATGGGGCTTGACCTTCGAAAGCCCAAACTGGCAAAATATTTGGGCGTATCTAACAAAAAAGGACTTTCTACCTTTTTGGTGGATAAGGATTCGGCAGACGAGATTATCGTTAAAACACCCTACGAAAACCTATATGTGGTCCCTTCTGGATCGGTACCCCCCAATCCTGCTGAACTGTTATTAAAGGATAAAATGGGTAAGTTTCTAGACCACTTGGAAGAAAGTTTTGATATCATCATTATGGATTGCCCACCTGTAGGTTTGGTTTCCGAAACCATGGATTTATTGCGTTTTTCAGATGTTAACTTGTACATTGTAAGACATGATTTTACAAATAAAAACCACCTCTTGATGATCAATGATCTTTATGCCAATGACCAAGTAAGGAATTTTTATGCCATTTTTAATGGATTGAAAAGTGGTGGAGATACCTATGACTTTAGCGGGTATAATTATGGTTATGGATACAATTACTCTTACATGAAGAAAGATAGCTATGGGGATGGTTATTATGCTGAAGAAAAAGTGCATAAAACTAGTCGACTTGCAAAATTGTTAGCAAAATTTAAGGTTTAAATGCTATCATAAAATAAACAAGAAATAGAGATTGTGATTAATTTGAATTTACGAAATAATTGTTCGGTTTGAGTACCTAAATTCAAATGAGGTTATTTATAAACTTAATTTAAAATTTTTACATACATATTATATCTTTTAATTATGGAAAAATCAATTTTGATTACTGGGGGAGCAGGTTTTATAGGTTCCCATGTTGTCCGACTTTTTGTAAAAAAGTACCCTAACTACAGAATTGTAAATTTAGATTGCTTGACCTATGCAGGCAATCTGGAGAATTTAAAGGACATTGAAGGAGAAAAAAATTACGTTTTCGCCAAAGCGGATATTAATAATGAGGAGCTATTAAAGGAGGTATTCAATGACTACCAAATTACTGACGTAATCCATTTGGCAGCAGAATCTCATGTGGACAGGTCAATCACCGATCCCCTGGCCTTTGTGAAAACAAATGTTATGGGAACTGTTAATTTGCTAAATACAGCCAAAAATTTCTGGAAAGACAGAGAAAATCACCTTTTTTATCATGTTTCCACAGATGAAGTGTATGGCTCATTGGATGATGGCGGGTATTTCCTGGAAACCACCCCATATGACCCTCAATCTCCCTACTCTTCATCTAAAGCGGCATCAGATCATTTTGTAAGGGCTTATGCCAATACTTATGGCTTGAGAACAGTGATTTCAAACTGTTCCAATAATTATGGCCCCAACCAATTTCCTGAAAAGCTAATTCCACTATGTATTCACAATATCAAACAAAATAAACCCTTGCCGGTTTATGGAAAAGGTGAAAACATTAGAGATTGGTTGTTTGTGGTGGATCATGCCAGAGCTATTGATCTAGTTTTTCACGAAGGTAAAACAAATGAAACCTACAATATAGGAGGTTTTAATGAATGGAAAAACATAGATATTGTGAAGCTCCTATGTGAAATCATGGACAGAAAACTGGGCAGAGATAAAGGAGCTTCAGCGCAATTAATTACCTTTGTGAAAGACCGAGCGGGACACGATCAGCGGTATGCAATTGATGCCGATAAAATCAACAAAGAATTGGGATGGAAGCCCAGCCTTACCTTTGAAGTTGGAATTGAAGAAACCGTTGATTGGTACCTAGAAAATGAAAAATGGCTGGACAGTGTGACCTCGGGAGATTATCAAAAATATTACCAAGAACATTATAGTTAAAATCCATTCAGTATGAAGCAATATCACCAATTATTAGAACACATATTGGATCATGGAATTAAGAAAGGAGATCGAACAGGTACCGGCACGCTAAGCGTATTTGGATACCAAATGAGGTATGATTTGTCCAAAGGATTTCCTTTGGTTACCACTAAAAAATGTCATACTCGATCTATTATTCATGAGTTGCTATGGTTCTTATCCGGTGATACAAATATCCAATACCTGAAAGATAATAAAGTTTCAATTTGGGATGAATGGGCCGATGAAAATGGTGATTTGGGCCCCGTGTATGGGTACCAGTGGAGACACTGGCCCGACGGGAATGGAGGAGAGATTGATCAAATAAAGAATTTAATTCATCAGATTAAAACCAACCCTAATTCCAGGCGACTAATTGTTAGCGCCTGGAATGTGGCTGATGTAGATCAAATGGCATTGCCTCCTTGCCATCTTTTATTTCAGTTTTACGTGGCTGAAGGTAAGCTGTCCTGTCAGTTGTACCAACGCAGTGCGGATGTGTTTTTAGGAGTGCCTTTTAACATTGCTTCCTATGCTTTATTTTTGGCCATGATAGCCCAGGTTTGTGATCTTGAAGTAGGAGAGTTTATCCATACCCTTGGAGATGCTCACCTGTATAACAACCATCTTGATCAGGCCCGACTTCAGCTTAGTAGAGAATGCAGACCTTTGCCTCAGCTAAAATTAAACCCTGAGGTAAAGGATATTTTCTCTTTCAAATATGAAGACATAGAATTGCTGAATTATGATCCTCATCCCAGGATAAAAGCAGAAGTATCGGTTTAAAAGTAAACCTCTCAGTTTTACAATACCCTTATTAAAGGTCGAAAAGTGAAAGTAGTTCGGGCTCAGGCTTGGGGTCGAATTCCCTATCTTCAATTTTAAGTAAGTAACTTATTCCGGTAACATTGCTTACAAAAACTTGATCTGCCTCTAGTAAGTCATTGGGTTTAAACTTTCCAATCTCACAATGCTTATTTAAATCTTTTAACCTGGTAATAATTTGCTTCCGGGAAACTCCTGCAATGCAATTGGTCGCTAGGCTAGGGGTATAGTATTGACCTCCTTTTACCCAAAAGATATTGGAGCTTCCGGCCTCTGAAACAAATCCTTTCTCGTCCAATAGAATGACATCAGCCATGCCCTTTTCTTGCCTTTCTATATTGGCCATAATATAAGGCAAGGCATTTAAGGTTTTGACTCCGGACCAAGCTGTTGTATTGGTCTGAACCTTCTGGCTAATATAGGCAGTGCTTTTGGTTGTAGGGGATGGGTTAAAGTCAGAAACGATTAGATGTTCGCAGGCAGTATTTTCAACAGGACTATACTTGCCTATTCCTGACCTATAAATGTTCCATCTAACCCGTAGCTTTTCTGTGGCACCGAAGGTGTTTCTGAGCATTTTAGCTATTTCCTCCAAATCTAGTTGTCCTTGAATTTTTAATTTTTGGCGTCCATTATCTGCCCGGTTTTGATGGTCTTTATGAAACCTAAATTGCCCATTGGTAAAACACATTGTTTCAAAAATACCATCACCGAATAGGAAGGCCCTGTTGACAGGTAAAGTGTCGACTTCAATAAAATCCTCCGAATTGAATTTAAAAAACTGTCTCATTTTTGTACAGTGAACTGTTCATAAACGAACAAAATGATTTTTTGATTGTTCCTCTCTCGTTAAAATTAATTAAATAATGGTATTTATAGGTGGTTTTTAAAGAGAAAGGTTTAAACTTGAAAGTAATTGACTAATTAGCACCAGGTTTGCTTGTGAAAAGCTGATTTATATAGATTTCAAATAGTATTGACAAAGAAGAAACTTTTTAATTTAAAAAGATAAAAACCCAAAGTTCATGAAAAAGCATATTTTATTGTTACTACTATTCATTTCAGGATTATCCGCATCGGTTTTTTCTCAGGACAATTCAGGTAAATTGACTTTGGAGCAGAGTGTAGAAACAGCCTTACAAAATAACTTAAATTTAAAGAGGGCGGAAATGAACCTTATAAGTTCTGAGGCCAATTTGTTGGAATCCAAAGGACAAATGTTGCCTTCATTTTCAATGGGGCTCAGTTCAGGTTTCCGTTGGGGTAGATCCATAAACCCGGTGACCAATGATTTTGAATCAAGGAGAATAGGTAATGTTAATGTTTCAGGAAGCTCTAGTTTACCATTATATTCCGGGGGAAGGGTTCAAAATAGCATCAAACAATCCAAATTAAATGTAGAAGTCAACCGCTTGAACGTAGAAAAAAGCAGAAATGACATTACATTAAATGCGATCAACCTATTCATTAATGTGGCATTTTCAATGGAACAGTTGAATATTGCCCAATCTCAACTGAAGACTAGTACGGAGCAGCTTGAGAGAACCAAAAGTCTTGTAAGAGCAGGGGCTTTGCCCATGGCAGATCAATTGGACTTGGAGGCCCAAAGTGCCACCAATGAATTGGAAGTCATCAACGCGCAAAACAATCTAAGAATTGCGAAGTTAAATTTATCACAGGCCTTACAGTTGCCTTTCGATGATAACTTTGGTATAATTATCCCAGAAGTAGGAGTGGAAGGATTAGAAATTGGTACGGTAGGGGTAGCTGAGGTATACTCAATTGCTGAAGGAAGATTGCCGGAGATTCAAGCGGCTGAATTGGCGGTAAAGAGCGCAGAATATGGCGTGAAAATAGCAAAGGGAAGTTTTGCACCAAGTTTGAACCTTAGCGCAAACGTTTTCTCAAATTATGTAGACCAAAGCACTTTTATGACTCCTGACCCTCTTTTGCAACAATTTGAAAACAATCTCTCGCAATCTGCAAACATTGGATTGAACATTCCTGTTTTTTCCAATTTCCGAAACAAAGCAAGTTTGCAAAGAGCAAGAGTACAGAAAAGATTGAGTGAAATTCAGGAAATAGAAGCTAAAAATCTTTTGAGACAGGATATTGAATCTGCCTATACATCAGCTTATGCAGCAGAACAATCTTATAAAAGCTCATTAATAAGAGTGGAAGCATTGGGCGAGTCTTTTAGGATGGCCAAGCAGCGATTTGAAGTGGGTGCTATCAATGCTGTTGACTTTCAGGTTGCACAAAACAATTTATTCAATGCAGAAGCAGATCTGGTTACGGCAAAATATCAATATGTGTTTAGTGTTAAAGTTCTGGATTTTTATTTAGGAAATCCCCTTACCCTCTAATAGATCAAAATAATGGCAAAGAAAAAATCTAATAAGATAATATACATATTACTAGGAGTATTGGCATTCTTGGTAATAGGAATGATAGTAGGAAAACAAGCTGGTTGGGTAGGAGGAGAGAAGCCTTTAGAAGTTCAGATCGGTAAGGCTGGCAAAAAAGACATTGTGGAGAAAGTGAGTGCATCCGGAATAGTACAACCCGAAACAGAGGTGAAAATGAGTCCTGATGTTGCCGGTGAAATTATTGAATTGAATGTCAATGAAGGAGACTCAGTGAAATTGGGCGATTTATTGGTCAAAATCAGGCCTGACAATTTTATCTCTGCATTAGATCGAGCTCAAGCCAATTTAAACCAGCAAATGGCCAATTTAGCACAGTCAAAAGCTAGCTTGAAACGCTCTGAAGCACAATTCAACCAATCTAAGTTGAATTATGAGCGGAATTTAACTCTTTATGAAGACAAGGTGATTTCAGATGCTGATTTTGAACAAATCAAAGCAGAGTTTCTTACAGCTGAGAATGATCTTGAGGCAGCCAAGCAGTCTGTCATCGCTTCGGAATTTATAGTCAAAAGTGCCAAAGCTTCAGTAGATGAAGCAGGAGAAAATTTAAGATTAACGAATGTTTACTCCCCCACTGATGGGATTGTCTCCAACTTGTTGGTTGAAAAGGGAGAGCGTGTGGTAGGAACTGCCCAAATGGCCGGTACGGAGATGCTTCGCATTGCGGATTTATCTAAAATGGAAGTAAGAGTAAACGTTAATGAAAACGACATTGTGAGAATCAGTATGAATGATACCACCCTGATAGAAGTGGATTCCTACGCTTCTACAGGTAAGAAATTTACAGGGGTAGTAACTGCCATTGCCAATTCAGCCAACGAAAAAGTAAGCACGGATGCCGTTACCGAGTTTGAAGTTAGGATTCGAATTTTAAACGATTCTTATAAAGATTTGGTCTCAAACGAAAACCCTTTCCCGTTCCGTCCGGGAATGACGGCCAGTGTTGAGATCATAACAGACAAAAAAGTAGGGGTATTGGCCATTCCTCTTGCTGCCGTTACTGTAAGGGCAGGGCAGACCATAGAAGAAGGTGAAGGCAAAGGCAATATGAAAGAGTTGGTGTTCTTGAAAAACGGGGATAAAGCTCAGATACAAGAAGTAAAAACCGGTATTTCTGATTTTGAAAACATTGAGATTTTAGAAGGACTTGTAGAAAACCAGGAAGTAATCACCGGGCCATATTATGTTGTTAGCACCCAATTGGAAAATGAAAAAGAGGTGAAAATTTCAGAAGCTGCAGGTGATGGGAAAGAATAATTGATATAATAAATCCTTGACAAATGGCATGATTACAAACACCAACATTTGTAATCATGCCATTTTTTTATTTAGACTGTTCTAAAGCCCTCTCAATGTCCAAGATAATGTCATCTACATGTTCCAAACCTACAGATAACCTTACCAGCCCATTCAATATTCCTACATTTGCCCTTTCTTCCTCCGAAAGCTTGCTATGAGTAGTAGAAGCGGGATGTGTAATGATACTGCGGGTGTCTCCTAGATTTGCAGTAACAGATATCATTTGCAACTGGTCAATAAACTTTTTTGCTCGGTTTAACCCTCCCTTTAAAGTCAGGGTGATAATGCCTCCACCATGTTTCATTTGTTTTTTTGCTAAATGAAACTGAGGATGAGAAGCCAAGAATGGATATTTCACTACTTCCACCTCTTTGTTTCCTTCAAAATACTGAGCAATTTTCAAGGCATTTTCGCAATGCCTGTCCATTCTCACTGCCAAAGTCTCCATGCTTTTGGCTAAAATCCATGCATTGAATGGGGACAATGATGGTGCTGTATGGCGCATAAAAAATTGAACCTCATCGATCAATTCCTTCTTGCCTAAAATAAGTCCCCCCAAGACCCTTCCTTGTCCATCTATAAATTTGGTGGCGCTATGGGTGACTATATGTGCTCCCCATTTGGCAGGTTGTTGCAAATAAGGGGTAGCAAAACAATTGTCTACCACTAATACCAAATTATGCGCATTGGCAAAATTGGCTATGTATTCCAAGTCTATTATCTCTAAGCCCGGGTTAGATGGAGTCTCTATAAACAACATTCTGGTGTTGGGTTGTACCAGTTCTTCCCACCTGTCGATAGCTGAAATGTCTCCATAGGTATGTGAAATACCCCATTTCGGAAATACGCGTGTTAGCAGTTGATGCGTGGAACCAAACAATGATCTTGAAGCCAAAACATGGTCGCCCTGTCTTAGTAAAGAAGCCATACTGCCAAACATTGCGGCCATCCCTGAGGCAGTTGTAATGCCACTTTCGGTGCCTTCTGCGGCACAGACTTTTTCTATCAAGTCACTGGTGTTGGGGTTGGCATACCTTGAATAAATATTGCCCTCAATTTCGTCTGCAAACATTTGTCTGGCTTGTTCTGCTGAGTCAAAAACAAAACTAGAACTTAGGTACAAAGGTGCGGAATGTTCTCTCTGATCTGAGGAGGATTTAGCAATCCTTACAGCTTGGGTTTCAAAATTTTTATAATTCATAAAAGAAGATTGTCTAAAGGTGGGTACATGGATTTTCACCCTTCTCCAGTAAAATTGAAGAACAGCAAAATAAGTCGAGAAAAGTAATGGTGGAGATTGTGTGTAATGTCATATAGTCTAATTTATCGTTCCCTATATTGGGCAGGTATTGGCACCTTTCCTTGGTTTGGAAGGTTGCCAGAGGTTCACAGAGCCTGATCTCTCGCCTCTTCTTTATAAATCAGTTTCCTGAATTTACTGCAAAGTAAACAAGGGTAATTCGATTTTCCAAATTCCCTCCCGTTTTTATAGGGGTTAACTTTTTTCCTTGGACTTTTCCTTGGACCAAAGTTATACCTGTGGTAAAAAATAATCCCCTTTCCGATGAATCCTCTGGTAATTCAATGGAAAGGGGAAAATAAATTTCAATGTTTACACACCTGAATAAGTCAGCTATTCCAGTATTACATTTATATGAAAAGCTTATTTATAAATATTTTTCAATGGTTTTAGCCCATATAGCATAACCTTTTTCATTCATGTGAAGGTTGTCTTTAATAAAGATATCATCCATAGGCTCTTTGTCTTTGTTAAGCATAGGCTTCCATAAATCAGCATATTTCATGTATTTTTCACTCTTTGTGAATTTTTTTAGCTTTTTATTCAGCTCCAAGTACTGATCCGCAAGCTTCCATCGAGCAACACTTGGTTTAGGACTTATGATAATGATTTCTGTATCAGGCAAGGCTTCGTGTATTTTGCTTGTAATCAGATTAAATGTCATTAAAATTTCTTCAACGGACTTTCCTGATGAAATGTCATTGTCTCCTTCATAAATAAAAACCTTAGAAGGTTTATATTCCAGTATAAGTTCATCTATATAGTATAGCAAATCACTAGCCTGAGAACCACCAAAACCTCCATTGATCACATTGTGTTGCGGAAAGTCTTCTTGCAGGCTTTTCCACATTCTTATGGTAGAACTACCCGTAAAAACGATACCATTCAAATTTTCTTGAATAGGATTATCCTGGTGGATCTTCTCCACCTGTCCTTTAAATCTAGTAGGGTCTTGGGCGAAAACTGTTGTAGAAATAAAAAGTAAAACTGCTAAGAAAGCGAAATTATTATTTTTCATATTGGATTATAGATTTTATTGTCTAAAATACTTGAATTATGTGGATTTTAAAATCATTTTATTATTTGATTGTCACGATACCGGACAAACAAAGCGGACAGTTTTTTATTCTGCTCCATCAATAGCTATAATTTATCTGCAAGACTACAAATAACTTGTGGAAAAAAGCTTATATTTTATAGATTAATGTACTGTAAATTAGGATGTTATAAGTTGTGTCTCAATTTTATCGACATTTCAAATAAAATCATGTTTTTTGGCAGTCTACTTGAATAGTATTTCTGGTAAAAAACCACACAAGCACTCTTCTCTATGAATAAAATAGAACGCTTCCTAATATTTTGCTCTGGGGCATACCTTCCATTGGTTAAGCGCTGCCCGGGATCTATTCATCAATTTATTGGTATAGGAGGAACAGTCTTGTTTACTGCTGTGTTTGCAGGCTTGTCTGTAGGTTATGCTTTATTTACTGTTTTCGATAGTATATGGCCTGTTTTGGCGGTTGGAATTTTGTGGATGTTGATGATTTTTAATCTGGATAGGTACATAGTTTCCACCCTCAAAAAGCGGGAAAAATTCAGTCTGGAATTTAAACAAGCTATCCCTAGATTAATATTGGCAATACTGATAGCCTTGGTAATTGCCAAACCTTTGGAGTTGAAGATATTTGAAAAAGAGATCAACCGGGAATTAGATCGGCAACGTTTGGAAACAATACAAGAAAGTAAGAATCAAATTAAAGCCGGTTACCCTGAAATTCAACAACTGCAAGGTCAAATTGATGGATTAAATGCTGAAATTAAAAATAAGGAGAACTACAGAAACGAGAAACAGCTTGAATATGACAATGAACGATTTGGTGTAAAGACGGATGGAACCACCGGCAGAGCCGGTATTGGCATTAATGCTGAAAAAAAGGAAGAACAATTGGATCAGGCCCAGCAGGACTTGTTGCAAACTCAAGCTTTAAACAGAGAGAAAATTCAAGCGATTCTGTTGGAAATAGATCAACTTAATGATCAAATGAAATTAGAATTGGACCATCAAATGCTTTCAGTGGCATCCAATAATGGGCTGGCTGCACGTATACATGCCTTAGATAGCCTTACCAATGCAAACAATGCTGTTTATTGGGCTAACTTAATGATAATGCTTCTGTTTGTCATGATAGAAATGGCCCCTATTCTTGTGAAACTGCTGGCGAAAAGGGGAGCTTATGACCACTTGCTTGATACTCATGAGGCGGGGGTTATTTTGTATGCGGATGAACAATGGCATAAAAAGAAAAGTCAAAGCGATTTGAGAAAAGATGTATTTGATGAAATTGAACCAGAAAGGAAAGTTGCTCAGAAAAATTTTGATTTGGGACTGCTGCAAGGGAAATGAAGCCCTGAATTACCAATAGTTCAAATGTTTAACTTATACGTAAAATGCTCATTTTATTTGGGTAGCTTATTTAATTTAGTGTAATTTTCATCAAATTTCAATTTATACCCAAATCTTAACGTAATGAGATCTTTCACCCTATTCCTTTTAGGTTGCCTTTTTATTTTGAATTTTTCATGTAAACCAAAAGAAGCGGAACAGTTGAGTGCCAAGGAAGCTTCATCCCCACCGAATAT
>NZ_CAXBOC010000126.1:0-11783 GCF_963976465.1 uncultured Cyclobacterium sp.
AATACCAACACCAAGAAAACAGGTTTATTGATTTTAATCAGCAAAAGTTGATTCCTTATAAAATTTCTGACCGGGGTCCAGCTGTGGCAGTGAATGATCTGGATGGCAATGGTAGTGATGATGTGTTTTTTGGAGGAGCCAAATCTCAGGGAGCAAAGGTTTTTCTCCAGGCTGAAGGAGGTTTTATCGATAAACATTCAGAGGCCATTGCTTTTGATTCATTGCGGGAAGATGTCTCTGCAATAATAGAAGATCTTAACAAGGATGGGAGAAATGATTTATTTGTGGTATCTGCAGGAGGGGAGTTTTCTGAAGAAAATGAAGCTTTAAGGGATAGGCTTTATATTAATGATGGGAAAGATTTCACTAAAAAAGATTTTCCATCACAGCTTGCAAATGGGGCTGTAGTAAAAGCTTATGATTATAATAAAGATGGCCATTTAGATCTTTTTGTAGGTGGGGGTGCTGTATCGAAGGATTTTGGGATAATACCGAAGTCCTATCTGTTGAATAATAAGGGCAATTCATTTGAAATGGTTGAAAACAAGTCACTTGAAAATATTGGTAGGGTCACGGATGCCATATGGACAGATTTCGATGGAGATAGTTGGGTAGATTTGATTGTGGTGGGAGAGTGGATGACGCCTAAGTTTATTAGAAATAACGAAGGAGATTTATCCGATTATACCGATGAAGTCTTCGACCAGGATTTGACCGGATTATATCGGGCAATTGTTCCATTTGATATCAATGCAGATGGTGAAATGGATTATCTACTTGGTAATTGGGGATTAAACAGCAAATTCATTGCTAGTGAAGAACATCCTTTGAAAATGTACCATGCAGATTTTGATGGAAATGGAAGAGCTGAAACAATAGTGGCCTACTGGAAAGATGGTGAATATTATCCTGTTGCCGGACTTGATGAATTGGCCGGGCAAATGAGTTTTCTTAAAAGAAAATTCACATCCTACAAAGATTTTGCAGGTCAACCAATAGAGCAAATATTTGACAAAGAGCAGTTAGCCAAGGCAAGTCTTTTTACTGTAAACAACTTGGCATCAGGATACCTTTTTAATTCTGGAGGTAAATTTACCTTCAAGGCTTTTGATGCCCCTTTACAAGTTGCGCCTTTAACTACTTTTCTAAAGTTTGACTTTAATGGAGACGGTATGAAGGAAGTTTTGGCAGCTGGGAATTATTTCGGGCTTTCTCCTTATCATGGCCGTTTGGGTAGTTTAGCCGGGAATATAATTACTGTCGGAGGTGCAATCTTTGAAGGAGAACAGTTAGGGTTGGATTTTACTCAAAAAGCAGTAAGTAGTTTAGATATCCTTACCATAGATGGAGTCCGGCACCTTTTAGTAACCTATAACAACGAAAATCCGGAAATTTACAACCTTAATCTAATCAACAATTAACATTTGATAATTATTGAATTAGCCATTTATAATTATCATTTTTCATAAAAAAACCGACAACTAAAGTTTAGCTGCCGGTTTTGATTGTATGAAACCCCATTTTTAGGGGAACTGTTTAAGATTAATAACCAGGGTTTTGTTCAAGTACATTACTTGCCGAAAGCGCGGCAGTTGGTACAGGGAAACGTTTCAGATGGTCAGCATTAGAAGGAGTGTGATCCCACCATTCTTCCGTGGTAAAGAAACCTAACCGGATTAAATCGGTTCTTCTCCTACCTTCACCTAAAAATTCAATTCCCCATTCATCGGACATTCTGTATAAATCTAAATTTCCTGCACTAGCCGGGTTAGGGTCATTGCCCCCTTCAAAAGCCCTTTGGCGTACCGTGTTTATCAATTCAGCAGCTTCAGCTGCTTCTCCTAACCTTAACTGACACTCAGCCAGCATTAAATAAACTTCTGCCAATCTGAAAACCGGGTGATCTGCCGCCCATCTTAAGTTAAGGTCTTGGCTTGAAGCAACGGGGATTTTAACTAAGCGGATTCCTGTATTTTCTTCACCTGCGCCTATATTAGAGGGGAGTTCCTCGATAGTAGAATAGGTGGAGCCTAATTCGGAGAATCTTGCTACCTGATCTACAAATTCAAGCGGTTGGTCATTGTATTCCTCATTCCCGATCACTTGGTCTCCTGTAATAGGAGAGATTTGTGGTCCTACCAAGAACATGCCCTCATAACTTCCTGAGCCTAGGTATTGAAAAGGTTTCTTTCTCAGGTCAGTGTCTTCAAATTTCTCGTAAGGTGAACCCAGTTTAAAATCTTCTGAATACAAAGAGCCATCAGGTTTTCTGGAGGGTTGCAAATGAGTACCGTTGTTTGAACCAAGGTCCACATCAAAGTAAACACGGGAATTGTAATGATACATATGACCGTAATGAGTGTATTCTAATCGATTAAATTCCGACGGAATAGACCATATGATTTCAGGGGATTCATGATTTTCAAAGTCGTGTGGGCCACTCCATTCTGTATCCAAGCTATAATTTCCATATTCATTGGCAATGATTGCTTTGGATATTTCAGCTGCTTCTGCATACATAGGAATTCCTATATAAGCTTCAGCATTAAAGTATAACCTCGATAACATCACAGCTGCAGCTCCTTTGGTAATGGCTCCTTCTTGAGGTGTACCGTCCTCTTTTACAGACAAGTCGATAAGTGCCTGCTTTAATAAACCTTCAATGTGATCAAAAGTCTCTTTATCAGTACTTCTTGGTACATCTTCCTGATCCAAACTAGTAAATATGGGAAGTCCGCCATAGAAATCCAGTCCCCTTAAGTAGAAAAAGGCAATCAGTGCATCCAACTGACCAAGATGGGCTGCTTTATCTTCCTCTGTTAGGGCTAGTTCTTGGTAGTTTAATTTACCCAAGTCTTGCTTAACATCCAAGGCAAGAGCTACACCTTGTAGGGTTCCTCTCCAAGTTCCAAACAACTGAGATTCATCCGGTGTCCATTCATGATGCTGATAACGAGCATAGCGGCCTCCATCATACCAATGCCTACCTTTGGTAGTACGTGCAAAGTGGTCTCCAGAAAATTCTTGAGCCACCCATCTGTCTCCTGTCAAGTACCACCTGGCGTGGGTAAAGGGGCGGTAAAGCGCTGCCAATACATCTCCTTCAGTCTTGAAGAAGGTTTCCGGTACTACCCGGTCATACCAAACTTCATCCAAAGAACAGCTTGTTATGATGACAGTAAATAGAATTAATATATATTTTGTTATTTTCATTGTCTTAATTTTTTTGGCTTTAGAAATTTGCTTGTACTCCTAACATAAAAGTTCTGGTTTGTGGATAGGTTGCCCTTTCTTCAAATCCCGGATCCAAACCATTAATGTTTACTTCAGGATTTAGCCCTGAATAATTGGTGAGCACGAATAAATTTTGCCCAGTGGCATAAAGTCGTAAGCCTTTGACATGTTTACTTCCTTTTAAATCAAAGGAATAACCTACGGATAAAACATCAAGCTTTAAAAAATCCCCATCTTCGATCCAGTAGTCACTCAACTCTTTTTCCCCGGTAATATGCTTTTGTTCTTCGTAATTCTCTACCAAGACATTTCTAGACTCTAAAGGTATTCCATAGTAGAAATTAGGCATGTTGAATATGTCATGTCCTGCCCAGCCTCTGAAATAAGCATTTATATCAAAGTTCCCAATAGTGAATTGATTGTTCCAGGCAAGGATTAATTTCGGAATGGCATTACCAATAAATTTTTTATCCTGATTGGTTTTTGTTCTTTCCGTAACGTCAAATACTTCTCCATCGTCACCTCTCAGCATCCAGTTACCATCTTCAGTAAATCCGGCATGTTCCCATACAAAGAACCTTCCTATAGGTTCTCCGGGGAATAGTCTTACAGCATTACCCGGGCTTCCCGGAGCAGGAAATCCTTTTCTGTCCCAGAAAGTCTGGTTTCCCCAAAGGCTTACCAATTCACTCTTATAGGCAGAACCAATCAAGGTGGTTGTATAATTGAAATCAGATTTGTTGATGGCATTCCAGGATACTTCAGCTTCCCATCCTGTATTTCTCAATATTCCTACATTCATGGTTGTTTTATCATGGATTGCCGGAGGTTGTGGAACAGAGATATCATAGATCAAGTCATCAACATCTCTTCTAAAAACATCAAACCTACCATACACATTACCTTCCAGAATGGCAAAATCAATCCCTAAATTGTATTCCTTTTTGGTTTCCCATTTTAGGTCTGTATTTTGGTTGTGGGAGACTCCATAAGTTCTTCTCCATTCTCCATTCATGAGCCACCAGGTATCGGGGCCATACATCCTAGTAGCCACTCCCGGTGCGAATCCTTCATTTCCTGTCTCTCCAAAACCGGCTCTTAGTTTTAAATTGGTGAATAAATTTTGGCTTTGCATAAATGGTTCATTGTGAATATTCCAGCCTAAGGATAGGGCAGTAAAATTTCCCCATCTATTCCCTTTGGCAAATTTGGAGGAACCTTCTCTTCTCAAACTGGCAGTAATCAAATACCTATTGTTCCAGCTGTAGTTCACCCTTCCAAAAAAGGCCATTAATCTTACCCTTGGGTTTTTATAGGAACCCAAGCCGGCCCTTCCTTCAGATAAAAACCTACCTGTTCCCAAATCATGTTCTTCTATACCATCTACAGCAAAATCTGAATTGTTTGCAGAAAAACCTTGTCCATTAAACTCCTGGAAACTATAACCTCCTACAGCATTGATGGTGTGGAGGTCAAAGGTTTCATCATAAGTGAAAAAAGCTTCTAAGGTATTGTCTTGAAATTCTCCATAACTATGGCTGGCATAGCCTGCGACTCCCTGATCCAGGGAGGTCTTATGCTGGGCAGATCTCCAATAGGTCCCATAATTACTTCCTTTGTTAAAGGAATACCTGGCAGTAAGAGATAAATTGTCAGACAGGTTAAACAACAAGGAGGTGGTGTTTAGTAGATATTCATATTTTCTTTGATTTTTCATCAAGCGAATATCCGCTACAGGATTATACCAATCATATCCTCCTGTCCATACATTCAGCCCATGAGGCATGCTCGGATCATAGGGAGTTTCTGTTGGGTTTAGCTGCAAGGCCATCCTGAAAATATCGTTATTTGAAAAGTTGGACTGCCTTTCACTATAGGAAAGATTGTTTGTAATCCTAAGGAAGCCTTCAAACAAGGTAAAATCAGTATTGATTCTGGCTTGTAAATCATTTCTGTCTGAACCTATGGCTAGACCTGTTGCATTGTTATTACTAATGGTTGCACGGATTCTGGCATCTTCCACTCCTCCGCTAAAGCTTAATACATTTCTGTAGCTTAAAGGCGTATCATTGGTGACTTCATTGAACCAATCGGTGTTGTGTCCAAGGTCATTACCCAGGCCCTCCTCAAGAAATTGATCCCTACCAAGAGGTTCATTGTAACGACGTACAGTGGTAGCGAACACCTCGCCTGTATAGCTCACAGTTAATTCTCCGGATTTAGCAGACTTGGTAGTAATTAAAATTACGCCACCGGAAGCTCTGGTACCATAGATAGCAGCTCCGGAGGCATCACGCAATACCTCTATTGATTCAATATCTTCTTTTACTACTGAGTTGATGTTTCCACCTGGTACGCCATCAATGACAATAAGTGGTCCTTGAGAAGCATTTACTGAGTTTACTCCACGCAACTGGATCGAGACACCTGCATTGGGATCAGCACCATTGGTGGATTGAATACTTAATCCGGGAACTTTTCCCTGAATGGCCATTAATGGAGAAACTGTGCCGGCTACAAAATCCTTCTCATCCAAAGAACTAACCGCACTCGTGAGGTTTTCCCTATTGACAGAACCATAACCAACTACTACGACTTCATCCAAGGAGGCAACATCTTCTGCCAAGGTGACATCAATATTGCTTTGATTGTTTACTTCTATGCTTTGCGTTTCAAATCCAATAAATGAAAATACAAGGGTTGCATCCTCGGGAACAGTTATGGAGTATTTACCATCCAGGTCAGTAGCCGTACCGAAAGAACTTCCGGGTATGGAAACTGTCACTCCCGGGATTGGTTCTCCTTCCTGATCTGTTACGGTTCCGGTAACAGTTATATCTGCTCGATCGGATGAAATGCTACTTGCAAAAGCTTCAACATTTGTAAGTGAAGCAGAACCTTTTCCACTAGGCAATAAAAATTGCTTTCGGGAATTTTCTAAGCTTTTTTCTCTACCCTTTTTATTTTCAGCAATTAGGTAATCCATGCTTGCGCACTGGATAATAATTGCCATCGAAAACAATCGCATTAAGGGTTTCACATGTTTTAATAAGGGTTGTTTCATAATTTTGATTTTAGGTTTTTTAAAATGGTGCAAATCACCGATTAATTGAAAATTGACATAATTACAATAAATGATAATGATAATAAAAAGTTAACTAAAAAACAGTTTAAATTATTTTAAATTTAGTTTATTAAATAAAAAACATTAATTGAAAATATATAAATTGTTTATATTGATTATTTGGTAAAAAAAATTATAAGTAATCTATTAATAAGAATAAAATAAATTAATACTTAAAATTTTAAAAATGTAAAATATAGTTAGGTGTGAGCGGTCTTAGGTGATTTTACTGCGTTTGGTAGGAAATGAATCAACCCTATAAATCGAAATAAAAACTTGATCAAACTTAGATTTGATATTCTTCAGTCGGTTTTGGTTTTTTGTAAAAAGAATTGGGTGCCTTGAAACAGAGCTGAGTCTATAAGGAAGATTGATGGGGTGATTAAATTTGGGCTTATTTAATCCACTTGTTTGAAAAGATCGTTTTCTCATGCTATTTTGTGACGCCAATTCTTTTGTTTAGCTAGCTGAAATCCACCAAATAACCAAAATCAATTCCATGAGAGCTTTAATTTTTACCCTGCTTAGTTGTTTAATTGTGATTTCTTGTACTGAGCGATCTTCCAATGAGGAGAAGAGTAATCCCAATCTTGTTCATTTTCCAAAAGTTTCTGAGCCCATTCAACTGGTAGATAATGGGAAAGAACACCTATATGCAAGTTATTATGGAATCAATTCATTCAGCGCCAATCAGCGGTATGCAACAGTTTTGGAAACAGATATTGTAGATAGGCTTCCAACTGAAGATGACGAAGCTACGCTTGGTATGGTTGACCTGGAAACCATGGAATTTAAGCCGCTTACTACGACTAAGGCATGGAATTTTCAGCAAGGGTGCATGGCGCATTGGCTGGCTTCCTCACCTGATTCTTTAATCATATACAATGACCTAAGGGAAGGCAAATTTGTTTCCATAATCATGAATGTTCATACCCAAGAAGAGATAAAAACCATACCCCATCCGGTAAGTGCGGTATCTCCGGATGGAAAAAAGGCTGTTAGTATTAATTTTTCCAGATTACGTATCACTAGAAGTGATTATGGTTATGGAGGTGAAGGGCAAGATAAACAAGAGGATGTCCAGTTTCCTGAGGATGACGGTATTTTTTTAATAGATCTGGAAACAGGAACGTCTGAGCTTCTTGTTTCTATTGCAGATGTAAAAGAACTTGTACCTGAAATTCCGGAGGAAGGAATAGAGTATTTTAACCATACATTATTTAGTAGAGGAGGAACCAAACTATTTTGGTTGGCAAGAGCCATTCCCAATAGAAATACTACTTCGTTGATAGTGAATACAGATGGCACAGGGCTTCAAAGGTGCTTTCCAGACGGTTGGGGAGGATCCCATTTTGACTGGCTAAACGATGAAGAATTGATGGTGACAGGATCCTTTGAGAACACCCAATACGCTCATATATTATACACCACCGGTGAGGAAAATTATAAAAGACTAGGAAACGGTTTATTGGATTTCGATGGACATGGGACTTTCTCGCCTGATGGCAAATGGATGGTTACAGACACTTATGCCAGAGAAAACAAATTTCGAGAACAGAAAATCTATTTAATGGATATGAAAACAAATGCAGTAAGGACCTTAGGTCAGTTTGTAACTCCAGAATCATTTAAAGGACATTGGCGTTGTGACATTCATTGTAGGTGGAGCCCAAATGGTGATATGATAGGTTTTAATTCTGTACACACCGGCTCCAGACAAGCCTACCTTTTGAAATTAAAATTTTGAAATAATTAACAATTAACAATTCTTTAATTATCTCATTAACAATTAATTCATTAACAATTAACAATTAACCATTACCCCATTAACAATTAACAACCAACCATGCCCCAAAAGTACCTTTTATTGTTTTTAATAAGTTTTTGTCTAAGCAGCACCACCGGAAAAAGTCAGCAGAATAGACCCAATATTCTAATGATTGCTGTGGATGATTTGAATAATTTTGTAGGTGGGATGGGACATCCCGATGCCATAACACCCAATATGGATAAGCTTATCAAAAATGGCTTACTTTTTACCAAGGCCCAATGCCAATCCCCTATGTGCAGTCCTTCTAGAACGGCCATAATGACCGGTTTACGGCCTTCTACCACCGGTATTTATGGATTTATTGATGACAACGATATTAAAGAGACAAATAAGGCTACTAAGGATGCTAAAATGATGCACCAGTACTTCAAGGAGCATGGGTATTATACGATGGGGATAGGCAAGATTTACCATAAGCATGCTCCCAAGCATATATTTGATGAAAGTGGTGGGCGTGCCAATGGTTTTGGTCCTTATGCTACGCAAAATTTTCATTGGGACAAGAAAAGAACATCCACGGATTGGGGCCCTTTTCCGGCTGAAGACAAGCAAATGCCGGATTATCATACTGCAGCATGGGCTGCTGAAAGGCTCAATAGGACATATGATCAACCTTTCTTCCTTTCCGTTGGTTTTTTGCGGCCTCATGTACCTTGGTATGTTCCTAAAAAATGGTTTGATCTGTATGATACTGCCAAACTCACCCTTCCTCCTTACTTGGAGACTGACCGTGAGGATTTACCTCCAATTGCCCTTGAGATTGACGATTTACCAATGATGCCCACCACTGAATGGGCATTGGCCAATGGGCAATGGAAAAACATTCTTCAAGGCTATTTGGCCAGTGTATCCTTTGTTGATCATTATATTGGGAAAGTGCTAAAAACCTTGGAACAAAGTCCACATGCAAAAAATACCATCGTAGTCCTGTGGTCTGACCATGGCTATAGGTTGGGAGAAAAAAACACCTTTGCAAAAGTGGCCCTTTGGAACAGCGCAACTGCTGCCCCATTGATATATGCCGGGCCGGGTATTCCAAAAGGTGAAAAAGTAAAAACGCCCGTGGAATTGTTTTCCATTTATCCAACATTAGCAGATTTAGCCAAGCTTCCAAAACCCAAAAATATCGAGGCAGAAAGTATTTATCCCCTAGTAAAGAATCCCAAGCTAAAATGGGATAAACCGGCAATCGTTACTTGGGCAAGAAATAACCATGCGATAGTCACCAAGGAGTACAGGTACATTCACTATGAAGACGGTGCTGAAGAGTTGTATGCGGTGGAGGAAGATCCCAATGAATGGTACAACCTTGCAGATAGACAAGGCTATGAAGGGATTAAAAAGCGTTTGGCGCAATATTTACCAAAAACCAATGTCAAGTGGGCCAAAGCGTCGAAATATGATAATAACGACTATTTTATCAAACAGAAAATTGAGCAAAGTGAGTAGTTTATTACAACCATTCTATTAAGAATTGTTTAGATTTGTATTGTTTTAATCATTTTTAAGATTGAAAACCAAGATGAAAACATGACTTGATTCTTGATTAGGACTGATAGAATTAGTTAGTAATCCTATATACCCGATACTAAAGCCTTATGGAAAAAGACATTAAAATTGCCGTACTGATTGATGCTGATAACGTTCCTTCTACTCAGGTGACGGAAATGATGGAGGAAATCGCCAAATACGGCAATCCGACTATTAAAAGAATCTATGGGGATTGGACAAAACCTCAATTGGGAAAATGGAAGAATGTGCTATTGGAAAATGCCATCAACCCTATACAGCAATATGGCTATACCACCGGCAAAAATGCTACTGATTCAGCCATGATCATTGATGCCATGGATATTTTGTATTCCGATAAGGTGAATGGATTTTGCTTGGTATCCAGTGACAGTGATTTTACAAAGTTAGCAACCAGATTGCGAGAATCCCGTATGTTGGTGATTGGAATGGGTGAAAAGAAAACTCCTAATCCCTTTATTGTTGCTTGTGATAAATTTATTTATTTAGAGATTTTACAGGCCAGTGTTAGCAAGGAAAATGGAAAAAACAAAGAGGTTAATTCTATACAGTTGGATAAAATTAATCCAAAGCTTATTCGGTTAATTTCAAGTACCATTTCTGACTTGGCAGAGGATGATGGTTGGGCCTTTATGGGAGATATTGGGAATTTGCTCCAGAAAAAGCAACCTAATTTTGACTCCAGAAATTATGGTTTTCAAAAACTTACACCATTGGTTAGTGCAATTCCTAATTTTGAAGTTGAACGTAGAGAGAAATTAATATATGTTAGGAACAAGGAGTAGGTTTAATTGACTTTTTCGTAATTGGGTAGGGTAAAGGTGAATACAGAGCCTTTTCCTACCTCTGATGAAACCCAAATTTCGCCTCCCAACATATCAGTAATTTTTTTAGCTATAGCTAATCCCATGCCGGTTCCTCTTCCGGCGTTTTTTTGCTGTAGCCTTTGAAAAAGTATAAAAATTTTATCAAAATACTCAGCATCAATACCAACTCCGTTGTCTGTGAGCTGAAATACATAATCATTTTCTCTTTCCGCCATTGAAAAATGAATCTTTGGTGATCGATTGGGTTCTGAATATTTTAAAGCATTGGCGATAAGGTTTTGTAACAAAATAGAAAAAAAGCTAGGGTAACCCAAAAATGGGTTTAAGTTTTCTACCGTAATTTCTGCATTTTTAATTTCAATTTCATCCTGAAAAGTAACTCGTAATTCATCAAGGATTTTCTTTGGATCAAGGAAAATAGGATCTTCAGTAATTTTATTAATCCTTGAATATTCTGATAAGTCCAAAATAAGTAAACGCATCCGTTTGGCTCCATCTACAGCATAGGAAATATAGGTATTTGCCTTTTCATCCAGCTTTCCATAATATTTAATTTTCAGCAATTCTAAGAAGCTGGAAATCATTCTTAAGGGTTCTTGCAAGTCATGGGATACGACATAAGTAAAATGTTCTAATTCCCGGTTTTTAGATTCCACTTCATCGAGAGATGCCTTTAGTTTTACGGTTCCCTTTTTTAATTCCTTTTGAAGTGAAACTTGTTCTTTTAAGCTGTTTTCAAGTCTTGAGAATAATTTGGGAATAAGGAAAGAAAACATGGCACTTAAGAATATTAAATTGGAAGATACAGTGATCCAGTGGACCAAATCGATATGGGGAAGATTTGGTAGATTGGAAATAAGTTTAAAGTGTATCAACAAGCTAAATATAATGCATGTAGCAAGGTTAAAGTAAAAACTTGTGTAGGCCTGATTATTTGGTAAGAATAAAATCATGAGTATGGAGACTGCCAATAAATACATAAGGCCGGGACCATAATTACCTATAAAAAAAATAAGGACAGCACCAACTCCATAAAACACCATGAAAATTGCCCATTTTCGGACAATGAGAGGTATTTTAGGTACCAATGCAACCATTACTGAGACGATAAAAGCAATAGAATCAAAAATAAATAAGGGTAGAAAATCATTTATGTAGGACATGATAAGTCCGGGGATAAGACCTATCAGGCAAAACGGAAGTAAAAAAGCAATTCCCGATATAAAGAGTCTGTCCC
>NZ_CAXBOC010000127.1:0-11769 GCF_963976465.1 uncultured Cyclobacterium sp.
AAGCCTATATGGAGTTGTTAAATAATTCTGAAGTAGAAGCAGTATTGATAGCTTCTCCAGCCTACACTCATCCTGAATTTGTGGAGGCAGCAGTAGCAGCAGGGGTGCATATTTATTGTGAGAAACCGGTGGCAATAGATGTTCAAGGGGTAAAGCGTATAGAAAAGGCAGGACAGTCTATCAATGGAAAGCTTAGCATGGTGGTGGGTTTTCAAATTCGTCATGCTACCGCTTATCAGGAAATGGTAAAAAGAGTTCAAGAAGGAGCTATTGGAGATTTGGTCACCGCTCAATTGTATTATTTAGCTTCGGGCCTTCCAATCCATCCAATTGAAAATATGTCAAAAACTGAAGCAAAGATTCGAAATCAATTTCATTTCAGGTCTTTGTCCGGGGGGATTCTTTTAGACCAGGGAATTCACATGCTTGATGTTTGCAGTTGGACACTCCAAAGAAAACCATTATTGGCTATGGGATCCGGTGGAAGAGATCATAATAACGCTTTTGGGGATGCATGGAACAATTACCAAATAATATATAAATACCCCAATGACATTAAGGTGAGTTTTCATTCTACTCAATTAGGACCCAATTTTGGAGATGTTTGCGCCCGCTTCTTGGGTACCAAAGGAACGGCCACCGCTCATTACAGTGTATTTATTGACGGTGAAAATGCTTGGGATTCCGGGATCCTTAGGCATAAAGGGGCAAGCGAAGATAGAGAGCAGCAAGCCGCAGGAGTATTTACTTCAGCCTTGCATGATTCCAATGAAAACAAAGTCAAAAGCTTTATTGGTAGTATTCAATCCGGAAAATACTTGAACGAGGCAAACTCAGGTGCTACTTCTACCTATACTGCAATTTTGGGTAGAATGGCCGCTGAAAGAGGGGAACAAGTTCTTTGGGATGCGATGCTTAATTCTAATGAAAGTATAAATCCAAATTTGAATTTAGCCCAGTTTGATTGAATTAACTTTCAATCTACTACTACCTTAAGGAATAGGGCCGTAATCATATGTTTATATGGTTCCTATATTAATAGAATCAATGTTACTCATGATTTTAAGTCAATACTTTTGTGATTACGGAGTGTTTAGGTAGGTTAGGCCTTTCATGAAAAAACTTTGATACCATTTTTCCTTAAATGGGGTTACTTGATTAAAAAATAAATAAGGTTTAGCTTTCACACATCGGCTTTTGTCCAAAAAAAACTAATTTTGGTAAAAGGGTAATAGTTAAAATTCCATTTTAGTCAAAATGGTAAGTATCGTGGAAGCAGATAAAAGAAACCAGTGTTTTTACTGATAAAGCATCAATTAGTTAATAATTAAGGCAAATTAATATATATGGAGAAATTTAACTCAAGTAAAGTATGTTGGGGAGTGATTGGAGCAGGAAGTGTTTGTGAGAAAAAAAGTGCCCCAGCAATGAATAAAATACCTGATTCATCAGTGGTGGCTGTGATGCGTAGAAATGCAGAAAAGGCAAAGGATTACGCTAAAAGGCATGGGGTTCCAAAATGGTATGCGGATGCGGATGAATTAATCAATGATCCGGAGGTAAATGCAATTTATATTGCCACCCCTCCCAATTCACATCTGGAATTAACAAGAAAAGCTGTTGAAGCCGGGAAACCGGTTTATGTGGAAAAGCCAATGGCTAGAAATCATGCTGAGTGTTTAGAAATGATAAAAGTTTGTGAGGATGCAGGCCTGCCGCTGTATGTAGCTTATTATCGAAGGACTCTTCCCAATTTTTTAAAAGTTAAAAGTTTACTAGAAGAGGGGGCCATTGGAGATCCAAGGTATGTAAATATCGTCATTAACCAATCCAAACATCCTGATGTAATCAGGGATGAATCCAATTGGAGAATAGACCCTGAAGTAGCCGGTGGGGGATATTTTTATGATTTAGGCTCCCATCAATTGGATTATTTAGACTTCCTTTTTGGTCCGATGAAGGAGGTGAATGGTGTGGCAGCGAACCAATCAGGAGATTATCCGGCTGAAGATATTGTTTTAGGAAATTTCACTTTTGAAAGTGGTGTGCTGGGCTGCGGTAATTGGTGTTTTACTACCGGTGAAACTTCTCTAAAAGATGAAATTGTCATCGTTGGGAACAAAGGAGAAATAAGATTTCCTTGTTTTTGGGGGACTTCGGTCACACTAAAAAAAGATGGCATGCCGGATGAAGTTTTTGAATTTGAAATGCCTGAAAATATCCAGTTTTATCTGATTCAGTCCATTGTTAACGAGTTGCTTGAAAAGGGGGGAGACTGTCCAAGTACGGGAGTTTCTGCTGCCAGAACCAACTGGGCGATGGAACAAATGACTAAAAATTTTAAATGATTAAATACTTTAGAAATGTCTAAACAAAAACCATTGAAGTTTGGAATTATAGGAACAGGAGCAATTGCAGGAATGCATGCAGCAGCCCTCAATGCTAGTGAAGAAAGCGAACTGATTGCTGTATTGAGTTCCACTGAAGAAAGAGCAAAGTTGGCAGAAGAAAAGTTTAATGTTCCCGCCTACTTTGAAATAGATAAATTTTTGAATAATAGTGATTTGGATGTGGTTTGTATTTGCACCCATAGTGGAAATCATTTAGAGCCTGCAATGGCTGCTGCAAAAGCAGGTAAACATGTACTATTGGAGAAACCCATTGAGGTCAGCATAGAACGCGCTGATTTACTGATTAGAGCTTGTGAAGAGAGTGGAGTAAAATTAGGCGTAATCTTCCAAAACAGGCTAAAACCGGGCTACCTTAAGTTAAAGGAAGCTGTAAAGTCAGGTAAGATTGGGAGATTGCTAATGGGTACTGCTGCTATAAATTGGTACAGAGATCCATCCTATTATAGTTCAAGTGATTGGAAAGGTACCATAGAGGGAGATGGTGGTGCAGCCCTTATCAACCAAGGAGTACACACCATTGATTTGCTATTGGATATTATGGGAGATGCTGAAGCTGTTTATGGACAGGTAAGAACCATGGTTCATAAAATTGAAGGTGAAGATCTTGCTTCTGCAATAGTGAATTTTAAAAGTGGTGCTTTAGGAACAATTACCGGTGGAACTTCACTTTTCCCGGGAAATCCTGAAAGACTAGAAATCTATGGAGAAAAAGGTAATATAATATTAGAAGGAGGTAAAATAATTGCTTGGAATATTAAAGGTGAAGAAGATCACATGATTCCCGGTTCTGATATTGGAGGATCTGGCGCATCAGATCCTATGGCCATAGATTTCAAACTACACCAAGTTCAAATTGAAGACTTTGTAGAGGCAATAAGAAATGACACTGACCCTGTAGTAACAGGACATGATGCCAAAAGATCGCTGGCGTTAATTTTAGGAGTGTATGCATCTTCTACTGAAAACAAAAAAATTAATTTATAAACATCATTAAATTTAGAAATAAACTTTGATGGTGGATAATTTCTCCTACCGGAGAGTAGAACTAGGATCTCTTCAAGCAGAATAGTCTATAGACGAATATATTCTGTTTGAAGAGATTATTTTTTTTAGGCATAGAGATTACTCTTGTTAAAGCTGGTGTTTTTTGTAGTGGGAGGTTAAATTCCATATTCCATATAAAGGTATGTTTTATTTTGAGTGATGAATGTACCTTATAATCAAGTGATTATAACTCTTATTATCTGATAGGCTTTTTTTTAATGCCATTAGGTTATGATTGTTTTAATACATCAGAGGTCTTAACTATTTCATAGGATACCTCAATTTTATTGATAAAATAATTCTTTCGATTTCTCACATAAACTTAGTTTTTAGAATAGGTTTAATATAATTTGGTTATTTTTAGATAGTAGCGAAGATGTAGAGGTGGGCTGACCAAGTATTTATTATACCATGGAAGAAAATAAAAAAGAAGAAGAAAGTGGAATAGTTGCTCAGGGAATCAATGCTGAGTTGGATTCAATTACCAATTTAGCAGGGATTTTGACCGGAGCTCCTGTTAGTTTACTTTTTAAAATCAAAGCTGGACAAACCACCATAGTTTCTAATAATGGCCTAGATGATCAATCATCCCTCGAAAATTTATGCTTCATGAATTTTGTTACAAAAGCCAACAAGGAGATGCTTGTGGTGGGTGATTGTAAAAGGAAGCCCAAACTTTCACAAAACTCTATACCCGGAATGGACTTCTTTGCAGGGGTGCCAATTAAAACTTCCACTGATGAAATGTGGGGAATGATATGTGTTATTGATTTTGAGCCAAGAGAATTGGATGAAAGTAAAATTCAAGGCCTTAAAATTTTAGCATCACAAATAACAAAACTTTTAGAATTAGAACAAAGTCACAGTGAAATAGCAAAAACCAAAGAAAAGCTAAAAAGAGAATCAGGTAGATTAAATAATATTTTAGAGGCGACTCAATTGGGTGCTTGGGAGTGGGATATAGAAAAAAACCTAGTATCTATCAATGAACGTTTTGCATCAATGATAGGGTATGAGCTCGAAGAATTGACACCTTTTACCATGGATGTCTGGTACAAAATATTGCATCCGGCTGATAGGGAAAATTCTGATCGTGTTTTAAAAGCCTGCTTCAATAGGGAATTAGATTATTATGACATAGAGTGCAGGTTAATTCATAAAAATGGGCAAGAGGTTTGGGTCAATGATAAAGGTAGGGTGACCAGATGGTCTTCCACAGGTAAGCCTTTACAGATGTCTGGTACCCATGCAGATATTACCAATAGAAAAATTAATGAGATTCAATTTCAAACTGTTTCAGCTAATATTCCGGGTGTTGTTTACCGTTATATCAAGCGCTCTTCAGAACAAAATCGTTTTGAATGGGTAAGTAATGGAGCCAATCAAATTTTTGGATTATCTCCAAGTCAAGTCATGGAAAGTAGTGAATTGGTCTGGAGTCGGATACACCAAGATGATGTCGATGGGCTAAGAGCATCTATTGATAAATCTGCCGAAAGTTTAATGAATTGGTTGAAAGAATACAGGTATCTTCATCCAGATGGTACAGTTCGATGGCACAAGGGTGCAGGCACTCCTCAAAAGTTAGAAGATGGAAGTATAGCATGGGACTCCATCATAATGGATGTGACACAAAGGAAGGGGGTAGAAGAAAAGTTAGGAGAGACCTTGTTCTTTCTTCAAAATAAAATTAAAGAACAAGAATGCATTTTCAACATAAGTAGATTTGATTATACTTGGGATCAAATTGATGATTTGTTTCAAAGCGCATGCAATATTTTTCCCTTAGCTTGGCCTAATTCTGATGAAACTCATGCTAAAATTACATTTCAAAATAAAGCGTATTTCAGTTCAGGATTTAAACCTTCAGATTCTTTATTAAGGTCTAAATATGTTTTACACGATGGAAAGTTACTAGCACTTGAAATAGGACTGCCTGAAAATGTTGAGATAGGTAATGGTTCTAGCAAACTAAAGAATAAAACTAGACTAATTGATAACCTGATGTATCATTTAGGTAACTATATAGATCAATTAAGCAGCCAAGAAGCGTTAAGGGTCTCAAATGAGCGGATAGGAACCCTTATTCAAACCATACCAGGCGTATTTTGGGAATCACAACCGGATAGTTTTAAATTGAGTTATGTAAGTCCTCAGGTTGAAGATATTTTAGGTTATTCTCCTGAAGAATGGTCTCAGGACCCGGGTTTTTGGGTGAATCATATTTATAAAGATGATAAAGAAATTGTTCTTCAATTAATTGAAAAACATTCTCATACCAATAATGATTTTACAATTGAATATAGGTTTTTAAGGAAGGATGGAAGGGTAGTCTGGATCAGCGATTTAATCACAGTGATTATTGATGAAAACGATGGACTAAAATATAGGGGGCTAATGGTAGATATTACCAAAAGGAAAGCTGCTGAAATAGCCCTCAAGAAAAATGAAAAAAGGTTTAAAGCACTTGTGGAAAATGGAAGAGATGCCATCGTTATTTTTGATGCTGAAGGTGTTCAAAAGTATGTTTCACCTTCCATTACTCAAGTATTGGGATATACTGAAGAAGAAGCCTACCAATTAAAATTAAATGAGTCGATACATCCCGAGGACCTAGACCTGTCTTTGGATAAATTTAAAAGGACTTTGGCTTCACCGGGTTTACCGATTGAGGGTGGGATTATTAGAACCAAACATAAAGATGGTACTTGGAGATGGATGGAATCCACGATAACCAATTTTTTGGATGATCCCGACATTAATGGAATAGTTGACAATTTCAGAGATATAACTGAAAAAGTGAAGCTAAATAACCAGATGGAGAAAAGTGAAAAACGGTTTCGCTCAATGGTTAAAGAGGGCTCCGATTTGACAGCTATAGTTTCTGAAACAGGTAAATATATATACGTTAGTCCTAACTACCCTCATATTCTGGGCTATGAAGAAGAGGAATTAATTGGCGATTATCCCACCAATTATTTTCATCCTGATGACAAAGATCGAGTCATTTTTGAATTTAGTAATCTTCCACTTAGAGAAAGAACCAAAGGCCATCCTTACCGGTATAGGCGTAAGGACGGCTCCTGGTGCTGGCTACTAACTGTGGCAACCAATCTATCGGACGACCCAAGTGTAGGTGGAGTAGTGGTTAATAGTATGGATATCAGTAAACTTATTGAAGCGCAAGGAAAACTAATTACAAGTGAGGCCAGGTACAAAAGTTTTCTTGACTCCCAAACTACATTTGTTATTAGAATCGATCTTGAAGGGTACATCACTTTTGCTAATACCAAATATATAGAGACTTTCAATTGGCTTTTTTCCGGTAATGAAAAAATTAATGTGATCTATACGGTACAGGAAGAAGATAGAAGTAAAATCAAAGGAATTATAAAAAAGTGTTTAACAGAACCAGAAAAAGCCCACAAGGTAGAACTTCATAAATTAAATCATGAAAAGGGAGCTTATACCACCCTATGGGATTTTGTAGGTATACTGGGGATGGATGGTAAACCTAAGGAAATTCAATGTAATGGAATAGATATTTCCGAACGAATTGCTTTTGAAGAAGAATTAAAAAAGAGCAATGAGCGCTTTGAGTTAGTGATGCAGACAGACTCGGGAAGTATTTGGGATTTTGATCCCAATACCGGTGATATGTTTTTAGGAGAAGGTTTTGCAGTAAACTTTGGTTTACAAATCCAGGATCCGTCAATAAATTACGAGGTCTTTTGCAATAGCATCCATCACGAAGATCTTGATCACTATACAAAAAAGGTCAAACAGGTATTGTTTAATAGCTTAGAAAATCAATTAGAAACAGAATATCGTCTTTTAAAAGCGAATGGTGAAATAGCCTATGTAAAAGAGAAAGCCATCATTCTAAGGGACTCAGAAGGTAAAGCTTATAGGATTGTAGGTGCAATTAAAGACACTACCTTAGAGCATTTCTATGGCGAACTTGAGGCCATTGAAAAAGACTTGATGGAGACAAGCATGAATAAAGAGGCCAACCTTTCCGATTTGTTGTATAGTTTCCTTTCCAATTTGGAAAAACTTTTTCCAAGTATGAAAATGGCTATTTTAAAGGTTACAGGCAATCGTTTACAAAATTTGGCGACGCCTACATTTCTTGATTTAGACAAAGTCAGTGTCAGTGATTTTGAAAATTATTTAAATGATTCAATCAGCCTTGACCAATCTTCAGATTATTTTAATAAGGAAATTTATATTGCTGAAATTAAAAAGGACCCTCAATGGAAAGGCCTTTTAAACTTTACTAAGGAAAAGAATACCCGCTCTTGCTGGTTCTTGCCGATTATGAACTCAGGAGGAAGCCTGGATGCAGTTTTGATTAACTTTTTTGAGGATTCAAAAATGCCAGGAGGTTGGGAACACTATGCCATTCAAAGAAGTCAGCGAATTTTCCCTGTTTTGATTACCAAATTTGAGTATTTTGAAAACCTGCATAAGAGTAACGAACGATTTACCTATGTCAATATGGTTACCAATGATGCAATATTTGATTGGGATTTAATAAAGGATGAATTCCATTGGGGAGAGGGATTTTATAGGATTTTTGGCTATCAAAAAGGTGAAGAGATCAATAAAATTTCAGAATGGAGCACATTCATGCATCCTGCTGACGTCATTGAAACAGACAAAATATGGGATGATTTTGTTTTTGATGCTAAAAACAACAGGTGGCATAAAGAGTACAGGTTTCGGCATAAATCCGGTCAATTTCTTCACATAGAAGAAATTAGCTATATGATAAGAGACAGTCATGGGAGTCCATTAAGAATGATTGGTGTGTTACGGGATAAAACAGATGAAAAGGAGGATTTTTTCCAAAAAGAAGTTCAGCACCAGATTGCTAAATACTTCAAAGATGATTTATCGTTGAAGGTAATTTTAAAAGAAGTTTTAAAATATATTTCATCTATATCAGATTTTTCAGGTTGTGAGATTTGGCTATTAAATCGAAAACAAGCAGGAATTAATTTGATTGAAGATTATTGGAGCGAGAATTATCAGCTTAGGTATAGGAATGATTTACAAAAAGTAAATAAAAATCTAGCTAACCATGCTTTGATCTCAGGTTCACTATTGAAATTAGATAATCTGGATAAGGAGCCCATTTTTACCCAAGTAAACCCTGAGTTACTTGAATCAATCAAGTTGGTTTTAGGGATACCATTATTCCAAAATAATATTAAAGTAGGGGTGATGCTCTTATATGTTAATAATATCGTCACATTGCCCAAAGATTGTCAACAATTTTTTGAACCCATAGGAAATTTACTTGGTGGAATAATCAAGCGAAAACAGCAGGAAGAAGAAATGAAACTTCTTTTTGAAAGCGCTCCTGAAATGCTGACTGTAATTGATACCAAAGGGAATTTTGTTAAAATTAATCCTTCATTTTGTAAGGTGTTTGGCTATACGGAAGAGGAGATGTTGACCAAAAAGTTTGAGGACTTTATTCATCCTGATGATAAAAGTATGTCGCGGAAAAATTTTTCATTAGAGAAAGGGATACATGCAAAAAATTTAATTAATAGATACCAAACAAAAACTGGTCAATACAAATGGATTTCTTGGAATACTTCCGATAAGTTTGGAGAAGAAGGATTGGTCTTTGTTTTTGGCCATGATATTACTGAATTAGTATCCTTACAAACTTTACTTGACAATGCCTCAAAACTTTCGAGGATGGGTAGTTGGGAGATTGATTTAATTAATAATGAACTTTATCTATCGTCTACCACCAAGGAGATCTATGGTATTCCTCAAGAAAGCACTCCTAGCTTTGAAGACCTAAGTAAGTATTATGATGAAAACACAAAGAATTCTATTCGAAAGGCAATAGCACAGGCAGAAAAAGATGGTAGTTCATGGGATTATCAGATTTTATTAAAACTAAGAGATGGCAGGGAATTATGGGCCAGAAGCATAGGTCAGCCGGAATTTAGTAAGGGTAAATGTGTTCGAATTTCCGGTTCACTTCAGGACATACATGCACAAAAAACAAACGAATTAGAATTGGCTAAAAACAATCAGCTTCTTGAAATTATTTCAAAGGTAATAGAGAAATTTTTGGTGGTTGAGGATTGGAATGAAGCCATAGAGAAAGTTTTTCAGCTTACAAGCGAAGCAGTTCAAATTGATACAATCAATTATTTTCAAAAAAATAAGGTTGGAGCTGATGGGAAGGAATATGTTAATAAAATGATAGAATGGACGCTAGGAGGGGATTTAAATTTTCCGGAGCAGGATCCTATTCAAACCTTTGCTATAGATGATTTTCCTGAGATAATGGAGGTCTTGAAAAGAGGGGAGTTGTTTATTATGAATACTCGTGATCTACCTGAATGTATATTGAAAAAGAATTTTAAAAAGAGAGGAATCTATTCAAATATTTCTATTCCCATTTCCATTAAGAATAAATTTTATGGATTTTTGAGCTTTAATACCTGCAATTCTGAGCGAAATTGGACGGAGAGTGAGCTCTCATTTTTACAAACCATTTCATCCAATTTTTCTGCAGCTATTCAGCGCACAAATAGTCAAAAGGCCCTATTGCAATCCTTTAAAGAAAAAAACGCCATTTTGGAGAGTATAGGTGAGGCCTTTTTTGCTTTGGATAATAATTTCAAAATTTTATACTGGAATCAAAGATCTGAAGAGATTATTGGTATACTAAAAGAACAAGCCCTCAATAATATAATTTGGGAAGTGATCCCGGGTGTAAATGAAACAGAGTTTAAAAAGCAATTATTGTATGCCTTTCAATATCGTAAAAATATTCATTTTGAGATGTTTTCTGAGCGACGGAAAATATGGTTAAATGTAAATTGTTATCCCTCAGAAGAAGGGATAAGTGTTTTTACTAAAGACATTACTCAAGAAAAGTTAATATCCGAAAAAATTCAACTTTCCAATGAGCGATTTGAGAAAATAGCTGAAGCCACCAATGATGCCATTTGGGATTATGATGTTGAAAACAACGAAGTTTTTCGAGGTGTGGGTTTTAAAAACCTTTTTGGGTATGATCTAAAAGATATTTCTACAGATATAGCGGCCTTACAAAAATTGATTCATCCAGAAGATAGGGAAAGAATAAGGGTGAAGTTCAAGGAATTTCTAAATAGCGATACACTGACCAATTGGTTTGAAGAGTATCGCTTGCTATGTAAAGAAGGATATTATGCTTTTGTAATTGATAGGGCCATTTTTATAAGAAATAAATATAAAAAAGTAACAAGGGTTGTAGGGGCCATAACCGATATTACCTATAGAAAAGAATATGAAGAATCTCTTCAAGCAATGAATGAGCAGATGGCCCAGCATGCCATTGAGCTCGAACGCTCAAATAAAGAGCTGGAACAATTTGCTTATGCGGCATCACATGACTTGCAGGAACCGCTAAGAATGGTGAGTAATTTTATGGGGTTATTAGAAAGAAAATACCAGGGTAAATTGGATGACAAGGCTCACCAATATATAGGTTTCGCGGTAGATGGCGCCATGCGGATGCGGCAGATTATTCTGGATTTATTGGAGTTTTCAAGAATAGGAAAGCATGAAGACAAGCTCAAAATCTTGAATATAGAGGAAATTGTAAATGAGGTTTGTGTCCTTCAGAAAAAAAGAATTAGAGAATCTGAAGCTATAGTAAAATGCAATACGCTACCACGGATATTGTCTTACAAAACCCCTATTTTTCAAGTGTTTTATAATCTAATTGGAAATGCGCTAAAGTATAGGAATGAAAAAGAAAAACCTGTGATAGAAATTAAATGCGAAGAGAAAGTTGTCTTTTGGCAATTCTCTGTGGTTGACAATGGAATAGGTATAGATCCGACACACCATGATACAATTTTCACTATTTTCAAACGCCTCCATGGAAAAGGCAAATATGAGGGCACTGGAATGGGACTGGCGATAGTAAGAAAGATTATTGACAATTTAGGTGGAGAAGTTTGGGTCGAATCCAAAAAAGATGAAGGTTCGAAGTTTTATTTTACAATTCCTAAAACCAACCCGGAGATAGAAGAGGGGATTTAAATCATTAAAATGTTTTGAACATTGGGTTAAATCAAGAAAGCCTCGGAATGATTGTTCCGAGGCTTTCTTATTTTCATTTGTGCTTCCGAGAAGCGCTATAAATAGCCAGTGCTACCTGTTCAGCAAAGATTAGGCTTATATTTTTGGAAGTTCAAAACCTTCTCTGTAATCTTTGGATACAAATTGGTTGGCAGGTTCAAAATTGGTGACCTTCATGTTTTCACCATCCCACATTAGCTTAATG
>NZ_CAXBOC010000128.1:0-11703 GCF_963976465.1 uncultured Cyclobacterium sp.
GCTTTAATGGTTAAAGTAAAGGAGCCATGAATAGCTTTCAAATAATGATAAGGTTGTGTTATCCTTATTGATGACCCAAGGTTTAATAAGCATACGTTTTTGTAGACCATAGAAAAAAGATCAAATGACTGTTAGTATAATTGGAATGGGTTGGCTTGGAATCCCCTTGGCTAAAGCCCTAAAAGAAAAGGGCATTACCGTAAAGGGAACAACCACCAATCCGGAAAAAGAACAATCCTTAAGAAAGCAAGGATTTGAATGCGAGCAACTGCTATTAAACCCGGAATTGGAGGGTACTGTTCCTAAAAGTATTTTTGATACAGACATTCTATTTATAAACATCCCTCCTTCTACTCGGAGTAAACCAAGCTCTTATCCCCCAAGACAAATTGAGATAATCAAGGGATTAACTCAGAAACATGGCATAAAAAGGGTTATATACGTCAGTGCCACTTCTGTTTATCCCAACAACAACAAAGTGGCAACCGAAGCAGACCCACTTAATCTTACCAACACAGGAAATCCTGCCCTGTTGACTGCAGAAAATTTATTACGGAAAAACAATACCTATGACTTGACAGTTATTCGATTTGGAGGGTTATTGGGTGATGACAGAATTCCGGGGAAATATTTTAGTGGTAAAAAGGATGTTCCGGGACATCCTCCTGTCAACTATATTCACAAAAAGGATGCCGTGAGGGCGGTGCTTTGGATTATAGAAAAGGGTTTATGGAATGAAACCTATAATATTGTTTGTCCTAATCATCCGGCAAAAAAGGCGGTTATTGAAAAAAATGCTTTAGACATGGGCTTTGCTCCACCTGTCAATTACGAAAATCCGGAAAAGCAAGAATGGAAAGAAATTGCAGCAGATAAATGGTGCCAAACAAAATTTCAATTTGTCTATGACAACCCGCTTGATTTCACCTACACAACGAATTGACAGATAAAATAAGCCTTTAGTGAGCTTTCAATGGTCTTTTAAAGCGAATTATGACCGATAAAATTAATTTTAGGAATAAAAAAATAAAAAATTTGGTTGTATTTGCCCAATATCCTGAAAATAAGAGCCAATTAACCCGAAGCAACTTTCATAAATCTTTATGGATAAAAATAATATTTTATTAAGCAAAATAATTCCATTCATTATATGGCTACCAAATATTATAAGTACTGATAATCAGTTTCATTCGCTTATCCGCATATACGGTTTTTATTAAATAACTTAATCACCTAATTTTGCCCCCCAATAGAAAAATAACCCCATGGATAAATACTCTTATATTTCCAATGCCCATGTAGCTTATATAGATGAGTTGTATGAGGATTATAAAAAAGACCCGGAAGCTATAGATAGCAGCTGGAAAGCTTTTTTTGATGGATTCGATTTTGCCATTAATAAATTTGGCGAAGAAGAAAACGGAGGAGCCTCAGCTGTGGCCCAAACTCCGGCAAACGGTAATTTGGCAACCAAAGGCACCATCATGGATATGGAGCGATTGCCAAAGGAGATTAAGGTAAGGGCATTGATTCATGCTTACAGATCACGTGGCCATCTCAGGTCCAAGACCAATCCGGTTAGAGAAAGAAGGGATCGCAAAGCCTTATTGGACCTTGAAGATTTTGGTTTAGAGAAAGCTGATTTAGACACCGTTTTTCAGGCAGGTAGCGAGATTGGTATAGGAGATGCTAAACTCTCAAAAATAATTGACTCTCTGAAAATCATATACGAGGGGTCAATGGGTTTTGAATACATGTATATCCGAGACCCGGAGATGTTGGATTGGTTCAGACTAATTATAGAAAAGGAGTCTTTAGAATTCAACCCTCCGCTAGAAGAGAAAAAAAGAATTCTTTTTAAATTAAATGAAGCAGTAGTATTTGAAAACTTTTTACACACCAAGTATCTGGGACAAAAAAGGTTTTCATTGGAAGGTGGAGAAAGCACCATCCCATTTTTAGATGCCTTGATCAATAAAGCCTCCGATTTAGGTGTAGAAGAAATGATGATCGGTATGGCCCATAGGGGAAGGTTAAATGTCTTGGCTAATGTCATGGGCAAAACCTATGAGCAGATTTTCTCCGAATTTGAAGGTACAGCAAAACCTGACCTCACCATGGGTGATGGGGATGTAAAATACCATATGGGCTTTTCTTCAGAAGTACCAACCACCAATGGGGAATTAATGATCTTAAAACTAGCACCTAACCCTTCCCATTTGGAGGCTGTTAATCCTGTGGTAGAAGGGTTTGTAAGGGCTAAAATAGATGATCATTACAAAGGCGATGAAGACAAAGCCATTCCTGTTCTAATCCATGGAGACGCCGCTGTTGCCGGTCAGGGAATCGTGTATGAAGTAACCCAGATGGCCAACCTTAAAGGATACAATACCGGAGGAACCATCCATTTTGTAATCAATAATCAGGTAGGTTTTACCACAGATTTTGATGATGCCAGAAGTTCTATTTATAGCACGGATGTCGCAAAAATAATAGATGCCCCTGTCATTCACGTAAACGGAGATGATCCTGAAGCTGTAGTTTTTGCCGCAAAAATTGCTGTTGAATTCCGTCAAAAATTCAATAGGGATATTTTCATAGACATGGTCTGTTATAGGAGGCATGGCCACAACGAGTCTGACGAACCTAAGTTTACCCAGCCTGAACTTTATAATGTGATCTCGAAACACCCCAACCCGAGGGAGATCTACAACAAAGCCTTATTAGAAAGAGGGCAAGTGGATGCCAAACTTGCCAAACAAATGGATAAAGAGTTTCGTCAGCTTTTGCAAGACAGGCTAGCCATGGTTAAGGTTAAACCCCCACCATACACCATCTCTCCATTTGAAAAAGCATGGAAAGCTTTGGATTGGTCAAAACCTGAAGATTTTGAAAAATCACCCAATACATCCATCAGTGAGGAAGCCATAGAAAAAGTGGCGGAGGCACTAACTGTTCTGCCTAAAGGTTTCAAGCCTATCAAACAAATAGAAGCACAACTCAGACAAAGGAAAGAGATGTTCTTCCAGAACAAATCACTCAACTGGGCAGCTGCTGAACTATTGGCTTATGGTTCTTTATTGCTGGATGGCAAAACGGTAAGAATGACCGGGCAGGATTGTGAGAGAGGTACTTTCTCACACCGGCATGCGGTTGTGCATGATGCGAGTACAAACAAACCTTATAACTCCTTGAAAGAGTTAAAAGACAGCAAAGGTCAATTTTATATTTACAATTCCCTTTTGTCAGAATATGCAGTACTGGGCTTTGAATATGGTTATTCCATGGCCAATCCTAATGCGCTTAATATTTGGGAAGCTCAATTTGGTGATTTTGCCAATGGTGCCCAAACCATGATTGACCAGTTCATTACCTCCGGGGAATCGAAATGGCAAAAGATGAATGGTTTGGTAATGCTTTTACCGCATGGTTATGAAGGCCAAGGCCCGGAACACTCCAATGCCAGACCAGAGAGGTTCTTACAACTGGCAGCTGAATACAATGTAATTGTGGCAAATATCACAGAACCTTCCAATTTCTTCCACCTTTTGCGCAGGCAACTGGCTTGGAATTTTAGGAAGCCTTGTATCGTCATGTCACCCAAATCATTGCTTCGACACCCTAAAGTATTCTCACCTTTGGAAGAATTTACCAGTGGTAACTTCAGAGAAGTGCTGTTGGATGAAACCATCAGCCCTAAAAAAGCCAACCGAGTAGTGCTTTGTTCAGGGAAGGTCTACTATGAATTGATAGAGATGAGGGAGAAAGAAAAGGTAGAAGATGTGGCCATCATTCGTGTTGAGCAGCTTCATCCGCTTCCTAAAAGCCATACAAACCTACAAGAAAGGTGTAGAAACAGTATGGGTTCAAGAAGAGCCTGAGAACATGGGTTACTGGGCTTTCATTGTCAGGAATCTTTACAAAGATTTGGTGATGAATGTTATTGCAAGAAAACCTAGTGCTTCGCCTGCTACAGGTTACCATAAAGTACATCTGGAAGAACAAAAGCAAATTTTGGAAAAAGCTTTAAAAATAAATTCTTAATTTCCCATATCTTTTATCATTTACACATAAAATATTGAAATTCTGACCTGGAAGCATTTAAACAACCGGGGAAAAATCAAATAACCGATGAGTATAGTAATCAAAGTCCCAGCAGTAGGAGAGTCCATCACCGAAGTAACCATTGGCCAATGGTTTAAAAATGATGGTGAATTTGTTGAAATGGATGAAGTCATTTGCGAACTGGAATCCGACAAGGCTACTTTTGAACTTACAGCAGAATCTTCAGGAGTGCTTCACACCAAGGCAGAAGAAGGCGATACCCTGGAAATTGGCGCAGTAATTTGTGAAATAGATCCCGATGGGAAAGAGGATGACAGTCCACAGCCTGCAGCAGCAAAAGAAACTGAAAAGGCTCCCGAAGCAGAAGCAGGAAGTACTGCTGAAGCCAAAAGTACCGGGGAAACAAAAGAAATGCATGTCCCTACTGTGGGAGAATCCATCACTGAAGTAACTTTGGCTTCTTGGATAAAAGATGATGGAGACTATGTAGAATTGGATGAAATAATTGCTGAAGTTGATTCCGACAAAGCAACTTTTGAGTTACCTGCCGAGGCAGCCGGAATCCTCAGACATGTCGCAGGCGAAGGAGACACTCTCGAAATCGGTGGTTTGATTTGCAAAATCGAAGTAATGGAAGGTGGGGCTCCAGAAGCTGCTGAAGCAACCGGAAGCGCTGCTTCAGCCGAAGGAAGCAAATCAACTACTTCTTCCAACGAAACTTACGCCACAGGCCATGCTTCTCCTGCTGCAAGTAAAATATTGTCAGAAAAAGGCATCGACCCGGCTACAGTAAAAGGGACAGGAAAAGACGGTAGAATCACAAAAGAGGATGCTGAGAAAGCAGAAAAAACCAAGCCGACGACGACTGCACCGGCTAAACCAGCTGCTAAAACTAGCGCCGAAAACGTAAAAGACAGCCCTGCGAAGGGTGATCGTTCTGAACGCCGAGAGAAAATGACATCTCTAAGGAGAACCATTTCCCGCAGATTGGTGGCTGTGAAAAATGAAACAGCCATGTTGACTACCTTCAATGAAGTCAATATGAAGCCAATCATGGACCTTAGAAAACAATACAAAGACAAGTTTAAGGAGCGATATGAAGTCAACCTTGGATTCATGTCCTTCTTTACGAAGGCGGCTTGTATAGCATTGCAAGAATGGCCAGCAGTAAATGCTCAGATCGACGGAAATGAAATCATTTTCCATGACTATTGTGACATTTCCATAGCGGTTTCTTCTCCCAAAGGGTTGGTAGTGCCTGTTATAAGGAATGCAGAAAACCTTTCCTTCTCAGGCATTGAGAAAGAGGTGGTGCGCCTTGCAGTAAAAGCCCGTGATGGCAAGTTAACCATTGATGAAATGACAGGAGGTACCTTTACCCTTACCAATGGAGGGATCTTTGGTTCCATGATGTCTACACCTATTATCAATGCTCCACAGGCAGCAATCCTGGGCATGCACAATATTGTACAAAGGCCAATGGCTGTAAACGGTGAAGTTAAAATTCTTCCCATGATGTATTTGGCATTGTCTTATGATCATAGGATCATTGATGGAAGAGAATCTGTAAGCTTCCTCGTTCGCATGAAAGAACTTCTTGAAGATCCAGCAAGGTTAATGCTGGGAATTTAAACTTATTTGAAATAATTCCTTCCTACAACTTGAAACAGGAAAGGTTCTAAAATATGACAAACAATGTATGATCTAATTGTAATCGGATCTGGACCAGGTGGCTATGTTGCAGCTATTAGAGCAGCTCAACTGGGAATGAAAACCGCTCTTATTGAAAAATATGCTACGCTTGGTGGCACTTGCCTAAATGTTGGTTGTATACCTTCCAAGGCACTCTTGGATTCTTCTGAACATTACCACAATGCTGCCCATACTTTTGAAAACCACGGGATAAACCTGAGTTCTTTGAAAGTCAATTTCAAGCAAATGGTTAGCAGAAAGCGAGACGTTGTAAAACAAAACGTGGAAGGCATCCAATACCTGATGAAAAAAAATAAAATTGATGTTCATCAGGGAATTGGTTCTTTCAAGGACAAAACCACAATAATAGTCACCAAAGAGGACGGAAAAACGGAGGAATTAACCACCAAAAAGACCATTATTGCCACTGGTTCTAAACCGGCAAACTTACCGTTTATCAAACTTGACAAAGATAGAGTCATCACTTCTACTGAAGCCCTGGAGTTGAAAGAAATTCCCAAACACCTGGTAATTATCGGTGGTGGGGTCATCGGTCTTGAGCTGGGTTCTGTATATGCAAGATTGGGAGCGAAAGTTTCTGTAGTGGAGTACATGGATGGAATTATTCCAACCATGGATAAGACCATGGGCAAAGAGCTTCAGAAGTCCCTTAAGAAACTGGGGTTTGAGTTCTATTTGAAACACAAAGTAACTGCAGTAGAAAGAAAAGGGAAAGAAGTTACCGTTTCTGCTGAAAACAGCAAAAATGAAACCATCAGCATTAAAGGCGATTATGTATTGGTTTCCATTGGTAGAAAGCCATATACTGACGGGTTAAATGCGGCTGCAGCCGGTGTAAAAGTCAATGACAAAGGCCAGATAGAAGTGGATGAAAACCTTAAAACTTCTGCGGACAATATCTACGCCATTGGAGATGTAGTCAAAGGAGCAATGTTGGCACATAAAGCTGAAGAAGAAGGCGTATTTGTAGCCGAAACCTTAGCTGGTCAAAAACCGCATGTCAACTATTTATTAATCCCCGGAGTAGTTTATACCTGGCCTGAAGTAGCTAGCGTAGGCTATACAGAAGAACAACTCAAGGAAAAAGGAATTAAAGTAAAAACGGGAAAATTCCCATTTATGGCCTCAGGAAGAGCAAGAGCCAGCGGGGATATTGATGGCCTGGTAAAGGTTTTAGCTGATGCTGAAACGGATGAAATCCTTGGTGTTCATATGATTGGGCCTCGCGCAGCAGACATGATTGCTGAGGCAGTGGTGGCCATGGAATACCGGGCTTCTGCTGAAGATATCGCAAGAATGTCACATGCACACCCTACCTATACAGAAGCTTTTAAAGAAGCATGTTTGGGAGCCACAGACAATAGAGCCTTGCATTTATAATTGCACGGATCCACGTATTTTAAAGCCCTTTGATTGATTTCAAGGGGCTTTTTTTATTGGAGATTGGCCCTAAGCTAGTCTAATGGAACGATAAGGATAGGTATTTTTGATTTTTTAATAATCTCAGCAGACACACTCCCCACAAAGGCTTTATAAAAAAATCCATGTTCATGATGACCAGCCATGATCAAATCAACGTTCAGTTTTTTCGATTCTTTTATTATCATTTCAATGGTAGCTCCCTGAACCAATAAGCCTTCCGACGCGACACCTCTTTTCTTGAGTGTCTCACTGTAGGCTTGAATCTGCCGATGTTCCTTTCTTAGCTCCGAGGCCCTGCTGTCTCTTATGTATTCCGGACCTACATCATACCCAACAAAATCCGGATCAGGGGCCGCTATATGCATTAACCACAATTTGGAACCAAAAGCATTTGCCATTTGAAATGCCTTTTCAATTAATAATGCTTCCCCTTTGTCAAAATCTACTGTGACTAAAATATTTTTCATTTTAAATGATTTTAATGCTTATAAAATACCAGTTAGTTAGGCAAAAACCGCAAAATACAGTGGTGCTGAAACGATTGTTATCTCAGTATTCAGAGCGCATTGCCAATCTCAATCCTTAAAATATTAAGCAAAATTTACGAAAAGTACAAATAAATCAGGCACTTGTGAAATTGACTTGCCATTAACCATAAGTCCAAATCAAATTAGATCGGTTATGAAAAGTCCCTACAAAAATTATAAGAAGCTGTACCTAGCCTCGATGAAACCTTTTAGGGAGTATCTAACGACCTCTTTAATTATACTCTGGCCTTGCCATGGTGCGGTATGAATGGAGGTCACTTCCAATTTATAAAATGACTCATTCGCATTAATAACAGCCTTTTGCGTTGCCCCCTACCCAAAACCATCCACCAATGACAAGAGGTTGAAAGGTAACAGTTAATTGGTTAAGGTCAAAAGTTCCAAGCTGCAGTTAATTCATACACCTTTCAAAAGAATTGATAAAAAAATCATTGATTCAAAACAATCCATTCTTAAAAGTAAATGCTCCTATTAATCTTCTTCATTATGGGTAATGATTTTTATAATCCGGTTGTAAACAATCTCAGACAGACTCCAATGATAGCCATCAAAATCAGTAGTATTTATAAATTGCACCACAACCGCATCTATATCGGGATGATATTTGGCTATGCTTTGGTAGCCGGGAATCAGCCCAGTATGCTCATACTTATAAATAGAAGAATAAACCTCCTGACCTCCGGGTTCAAAAAGGGATCCATCATTCAAGGCTCGTAAAAACACGGCCACATCCTCAGCGGTAGCCACCATGGAACCGTAATTCACTTCTTTTATATCTTCCGGTACACCTTTGTAATAGCCACTCATTAATTTTTCTATATTCACGTCCTGAATCGAGGCAAAGGTATTTTTAAGACCCAAAGGGTTAAGAATCTCTTCACGAATGCACTGAAAATTACTGATTTCGAGAACCCGTTCCTTAATTTGGGAGAGGAGTAAATAATTGGTATTTGAGTATTCATAATCTTCACCCGGCTCAAAATTAGCAGCTTGGTCAAGGATCAAATCCAAACTCTCCTGACCATTTGTTGGCGGATCCATCCAAAAATTTGGACTGTTGGTATAGTTGGGTATGCCACTCCTGTGCTGCACCAGCATGCGTAAGGTGATTTTTTCCGCGTTTTCAATTCTTCCTACTAGCTCGGGTAAATAATTACCCAACGATTCATCCAGTGAGAGGCGATTGTCATTTACAAGCTTAGCAATGGTGACTGCTTCATACAATTTGCCGATGCTAGCAATTTTGAACAATGCCTTTGGGTCAGCAGGAATTTTTTTGTCTCTGTCATGCCAACCTGCGGCATAAAATCCCGGTGCTTGACCGGCTTTATCGACATAAACAATGATTCCTTCAAAATCATGGGAAAGCGCTTTGTTTAACTCTTCCTGAATAGTATCCGATATAGGCGTTAACCAAGCAAGAAATAAAACCCAAGGAACAAACCATAAGGAAATTACGGTGCCTAGAGCTAATCCAATTCTGACGATTAATTGAGTTCTTTTATTTTTCATGGCATTAGGTTAAAGATAAGTTTAGATCGGTTTGAATAAAGCTCATCGACAAATAATGGTATTGGCTGTAAATGTCATTTTTCGACCAATAAATATTCTAAATATTTCAGACCTGAAACAATCAAGTTGTTCCGCTCCATGGCACTGTTTTTAAAGTTTATTAAGACTTCTTGGGGTAGGTGTCTTCCTTGGATAAAAACGCTGCTTGGCTTTCTTAATTCATTCAGATTTTCCAGAGGGTTATTTTCTACCAATACCAAATTAGCTATCTTCCCCACTTCGACTGTGCCCACTTTACCTAAAAAATCATGGGTTTTTGATGCATTGATTGTGGCTGTTTTTAGGACTTCAAAATTTGACAATCCGGCTTGTTTGTAAAAATTAAGTTCCTCATGAATAGAAAAACCGGCAGGCGTAATGCCTATCCCTGCATCCGTCCCAGCCACAATTTTTACCCCGGCCTTATGAAGTTTATTTATCGCCAATAAGTGAAAATCATGCTGTGCCTTAATTCTCTTTACTACCGTAGCATCGGTCGATTTGGTTTGGCTCCACCGATCAAATTGCGCTTTACTGTCTACCCTTCGTATCAATGGGTTCATAAAAATCAGCTGCTTGGAATTTAAAACCGAACGGTCCATCAACATGCGATAAATATTATAAAAAACCACCAAAGTAGGACAAAATGAGACCTCAGGATGGTCTTCAAACATAGCAACTACCTCATTGAGTTTATTGGTATCCAGCTGATAATGCAATGGCTGTTGGACAATATCTTCAGCATGCTCCACCGTAACAGCCACAGTCTCCATATGATATTCATAGGGCAATTCCGAACTGGGATGGGCCACTATGTCAAGCTCCTGTACCTTACTCTCTTTGACTATGGCATCAAAAATATCTTTTGTCAATCCATTGTAGGTTTTAATAAAATCATACCCTCTCAACTTGTACTCCTTAACCTTATCAGCTGCCTGTTGGGGGCTTTTCATTTGGAGGTTGTCGTCTCCAATAAAAACAGGTCCTGTCAATTTAGGACTGGAGGTAAAAAATAAAGGGCCTATTATCTTTTCTTCATGAATGGCTTCTTTCATCCTTAGATGCATGGGCTGCCCCCATAAGTTTCTGACTGCCGTAACCCCATTGGCCAAGAACAAGCCCAATTCATATTCATCCCAAACATGCACATGCATATCGATTAATCCCGGTAACATATAAGCTCCTTTGCCTTCAATAATGGTCCAATCTCCTGCTGGAATATCTTGTGAAATCTCTGCAATAACCCCTTCCTTAATTAAAATCATTTGATTCCTAAGCAGTGTATCTTCTGACATAGGGATTATATTCACATTCTTTATTAAATAGCTGTTTTGCTGAAAGGAGTCATTTTGTTCAATGCTAAGAAAAGCAAGATTGTGCCTTTCCTGCAATAAGGAGAAAATCAAAATGGCAAGCAGAAGCATTACCGCTACCCCTAGAACTTGGAGAAACCTTTTAATAAAATTCATATCAATAGCTCTTTTCCTTTCTGATAAGAAGCTTTGGCTCCTTTTAAAAGGAGCCAAAACCCTAAGCCAATCTCAGCCATTGCCATAGGTAAACTCAATATCAACTCTACCATTATGATCTCCTCAGCTAGGGATGGGAATGTTACCTTCACCAGGTTGAGCAATACATAACATAATCCGGCAAAGACTATCAAATAACCAAATTTATTAAAATTATTATTAATATTAGCCACAACAAACCCCAAACCAATGAGGTGAAAACCAAATATAATTAAAGATTTTAACCATATTAATTCAAAGGACTTTATTTTCATCAGTACTAACCCATATCTTTCAGTAGAACTGCCTAAAAGCGAGACAATAGGTACCAATTGAAGTATGGCATATGCCAATCCCACAGAGTAAACAATTCTCAACACCGCGGTTAAAAGAGAAAGTCTGGGGTTTAATTCCTTAAAAAAATGATGTAGGGCCCAAGCCACCAAGACATCTAATAAAAATATAGCAGCCCAACCAATAATTGCTGCTACAAAAATAGTATAGGAAGATTTTAGATTGTTGAAAGTTTCAATTGGATCCCCTTTCACAATTAACTTTTCAAAAACATAACCATAACTAAACATGGCAATTATAGCCATGGCCAAGATCGATGCTCCTGCAATCAAGCCATAAGTCCTTTTACCCCAATACATAACAATCTCTTTTTAATGAATGAATAACTAAATGTTTTATTTACTCATACAATAATAAGTTCAAACCATGTTTTAATAGTCCTGAAAAACTTATGGTATATTCTGATTTATAATTCAGAACTTATTCTTCCCATTTTGTCCAGAAAAATCGTAAAAAACTTCATCCTCTCCTCACCATGAAAATTCGGGGGGGCTTAAATCAATAGGTAATCCATCAAAAATTAAAATCGAAATTAGTCTTTT
>NZ_CAXBOC010000129.1:0-11675 GCF_963976465.1 uncultured Cyclobacterium sp.
AGAAGCTTTTTTCCATAAGGCAAAGTCCACCGGATTTCTCTTTTCCGATTGCCCATCGAGCTCTCTACTCCCACTCATCAGTTCTTCTACCACACGACCGGACAATACCCCATACTGCTTTTCCTGCGCATTGTATTTGAGCACATCAAAATACACGCTTCCATTGACTTCGTATGCCAGGCCATTTTCAATGATTTCTTCGATAAGCTTGATTTGCTCCGGAATATGTCCGGTGGCACGAGGTTCGATGCTGGGCTTGAAAGTATTGAGCAGTTCCATATCTCTATGGTAGGAACCCGCATATTGCTGGGCCACTTCCATGGGCTCTAGTTGTTCCAGTTTTGCTTTTTTTGCAATTTTATCTTCTCCCTCATCGGCATCAGCTTCCAGGTGGCCCACATCGGTGATATTGCGGACGTAGCGCACTTTATAATTTAGAAAACTAAGGTACCTGAAAACGATATCGAAGGAAACCGCAGCCCTGGCATGCCCCAGGTGGGCATCTCCATACACGGTGGGACCACAGACATACATGCCTACATTTGGCGGATTAATGGGTTCAAAAAGTTCCTTCTCCCTGGTGAGGGTATTGTATATTTTTAACTTTTTTGATTGCATGGGGCAAATTTATCAAACTTTCAATACTTTTTTTAGGAAAATAATTTTATTACATTTGTACCTGAGTTAATTCATGACAACAGAGGGGACACAGAGTCCCCTCTTTCATTTATTGATCATTTTTGGGACAAAAACCAAAAGCAAGTAAGTAAAAAGATATGGATTTGAGGCAAACGATAGAAGAAATAGTGGAAAAGCACCTGCCTGACAGCAGTCATTTTGTCGTAGATGTTCAAATAGTGAAGAAGGGTAATAAAAAATCTTTACAAATATTAATTGACGCTGATCACGGCATTAATATTGATTCTTGTGCATTGGTAAGTAGAGCCGTAGGTGAAGAAATAGAAGCCAAAGAACTGATGGACACTGCTTACGTAATGGAGGTTTCCTCTCCCGGTGTAGATTTTCCTTTAAGTTCAAGGAGGCAATATCAAAAAAATATTGGCCGAAACTTAAAGGTTAGCCTTGAAGAAGGGCCGGAGAAGGAAGGAAAACTTACAGAAGTGGAGCAGACAGGAATTCAGTTATTGGTAAAGAAAAAAGAAAAAGGAAAAAAGGCTGTTGAAGAAACGATCAGCATACCTTTCGACCAAATTAAAAAATCAATTGTATTAGTCTCTTTCAAATAAAAACAATGGATGCTAAAATTCTGATTGAATCATTTGCAGAGTTTGCAAGATCAAAAAATGTGGACAGACCAACAATGATCCGCATTCTCGAGGATGTATTTAGGGCGATGATTCGTAAAAAGTATGAAACTGATGAAAACTTTGATGTGATCATCAACGCGGACAAAGGTGATTTGGAGATCGTAAGGATTAGAGAGATCGTGGACGACAATTCTGAAGATATCTGGGATCATGATAAGATTAGTTTGGCGGAAGCCAAAAAAATTGAGCCTGATTTTGAAATCGGTGAAGAGACCTATGAAAAAATAGAATTGGAAGATTTTGGTCGTAGGGCGGTAATGATGGCCAGACAGACCCTAATCCAGAGGATTAAAGATTTAGAAAAGGATTTACTTTTCCAGCAATATGAAGAGCTTGTAAGTGAGATCATCACTGCAGAAGTTTATCAAATATTGGGTAGAGAAATACTACTTATGGATGGTGAAGGCAATGAATTGATCATGCCCAAGTCGGAGCAAATACCAAAGGACAGGTTTAGAAAGGGAGATACTGTTCGGGCAATTGTTCACAAAGTGGAAATGATCAATGGTAATCCAAAAATTATACTTTCAAGAACATCTCCTATATTCTTGGAAAGGTTATTTGAGAATGAAGTACCGGAAGTATACGATGGCTTGATTACCATCAAAAAAATAGTGAGAGAACCGGGAGACAGGGCCAAGGTGGCTGTAGAATCATACGATGATCGGATAGATCCGGTAGGAGCATGTGTGGGTATGAAAGGTAGCAGGATTCATGCTGTGGTAAGAGAACTACAGAATGAAAACATAGATGTTATCAATTACACAGACAATCTTGATTTATATGTTTCCAGAGCATTAAGTCCTGCCAAGGTAACTTCACTCCAAGTGAATGAAGAAGCTAAAAGGATTTCGGTATATTTGAAACCTGATCAGGTATCTCTAGCCATAGGTAAAGGAGGCTTCAATATCAGGCTTGCCAGTCGTTTGGTAGGTTATGAGATAGATGTCTTTAGAGAACTTTCTGATTATGAAGATGAAGAAGATGTTGATCTATCTGAATTTTCTGACGAAATTGAAAGTTGGGTATTAGAGGAGTTGAAGAAAACAGGTTTGGATACTGCGAAAAGTGTATTGGCATTGACCAAAGAGGACCTTCTAAGGAGGACAGAATTGGAGGAAGAAACGATTGCCGATATATTTAAAATATTAAAACAAGAATTTGAATAGCAAATAACGACAGATAATTCGTTATCCCCTTTATATTTGCATTATTATAAATACAGGAATAGGTATTAGTATGTCAGAAGAAAAAATGATGCGATTAGGCCAAGTAGCCAGAAAACTCAATGTGGGGGTTTCCACCATTGTTGAGTCTATGGCCAAGAAGGGCTTTGAGGTAGAAAGCAATCCGAACTCAAAAATAAGTTCGGAACATTACAATATGCTTGCCAAAGAGTTCAAGTCTTCTGCTCAAGAAAAGGAAGAGGCCTCCCATCTATCTATAGGCAAAAGGCACAATGAGAACTTTACCATCAAGGCGGAGTCTGAATCTGAGCCTGAAAAAGAAATCAAAAAGCCGGAGCCGAAAAAACCGGTAAGCACTAGCAAACCGGCCAGTGCAGCTCCTCCTGCCGAGGAGAAAAAAGCTGAGGAAAAAGCTACTGATAAAATATCCAATGAAGCGCCTAAACTTCAAGGAATAAAAGTGCTGGGCAAAATTGATTTGGAAGGCAATAAATCCAAACAAAAGCCTGCAGAAGTGAAGGAAGAGGCAAAGCCTACCCCTCCTAAGCCGGTGGCGGAAGAGCCTAAAAAGCCCGAGCCTAAGCCTGCCGCCAAAAAAGCGCCTGAAGTTAAACCTGAACCTAAAAAGGAAAAAGAACAGCCTCAGAAAGCCGAGCCTAAAGCGGAAACGACTACGCCTAAACCTACTCCTACTCCAGTAAAACCCGAAAAGCCGGTAGCGAAAACTCCTCCTGCTCCAAAAGCAGAAGAGAAAGCCACCCCTCCTAAAAAAGCGCCAGAAACTAAACCTGAAGCGCCCAAGGAGCCTACTGCCCAATCGAAGCCTATTACTGAAGAGAAAGCAACTACTAAAGAACCGGAGAAACCTATCGAAAAGACTGAAGACAAGGTAATATCTGCAAAGGCAGATTCCCTTAAAGGTTTGACAGTATTGGGGAAAATCGAACTTCCCAAAGACAAGCCTAAGAAAAAATCCAAGCCGGTTGCCTCTTCTGATGAGCGCAACAAGGAGAAGAAGAAACGTCCTAGAAAAAGGATTGACAACCGTCCTGCCAAGAGTGGCGACGGAGCGAGAAACACACCTGCCGGAAGAGGTCCAGGTGGACAAGGTGGTGGCGGTGCCAGAAAAGGAAACAACCGAGGGGGCGTTGGACGTCCGGGAGGAAGAGGTCAAAATCCTCGTTTCCAAAAAGAGGAACCTACTCAAAAAGAAATCCAGGATCAAATCAAACAAACACTTGCACGTCTGCAAGGAGGTGGTAAATCCGGAGGTAGAGGAAAAAACAGAAGAGACAAAAGATCTGAAAGGACCAAGGAGGTTAGCGAAACCCCTGAGGAAAGCAAAATATTACGGGTAACGGAATTTATTTCCGCCAATGACCTGGCATCTTTAATGGATGTTTCTGTAAATGAAGTAATCTCTGTATGTATGGGATTGGGCATGTTTGTCTCCATCAACCAAAGGTTGGATGCAGAAGCCATCACCATCATCGCCGATGAATTTCATTATGACGTAGAGTTTACCAAAACTGACGAGGAAGAAACGGAAGTCATTGAAGAGGAAAACGAAGATACGCTTATAGAAAGAGCGCCGATTGTGACCATTATGGGTCACGTAGATCATGGTAAAACTTCCCTACTGGATTATATCCGAAGGGCAAAAGTAACCCATGGTGAAGCAGGTGGAATTACCCAGCATATCGGTGCCTATGATGTGGAAACTTCCGATGGACACAAAATTGCATTTTTGGATACTCCGGGTCACGAAGCATTTACAGCCATGCGTGCCAGAGGTGCAAAAATCACCGATGTGGCCATCATCGTAATTGCTGCGGATGACAATGTCATGCCACAGACCAAGGAAGCCATCAACCATGCCCAAGTTGCAGGTGTGCCCATGATCTTTGCTATCAATAAAATTGATAGGCCAAACTCCAACCCGGAAAAGATTAAAGAAGAATTGGCCAATATGAATCTCTTGGTGGAAGACTGGGGTGGTAAATACCAATCTCAAGATATTTCTGCCAAAACAGGTGCAGGTATTGATGAGCTTTTAGAAAAAGTATTGCTAGAATCTGAAATACTAGAACTAAAAGCCAACCCGGACAAAAATGCAGTGGGTACCGTGGTGGAAGCCTCCCTTGATAAAGGTAGAGGTTATGTATCCACCATCATGGTTCAAGCGGGTACACTGAACGTGGGTGACACCATCTTGGCAGGTCAACACTACGGTAGGGTGAAAGCCATGTTTGACCACCTGGGTAAAAAAGTAGACGAGGCAGGGCCATCCACACCGGTACAAGTACTTGGTTTAGGAGGTGCTCCTCAAGCAGGCGATGTTTTCAAAGTATATGATTCTGAAAGAGAAGCAAGGGAAATTGCCAACTCAAGGGAGCAGATACAAAGAGAGCAAAGTTTGCGCACCAAGAAACACATCACTTTGGATGAAATTGGTAGAAGATTGGCTATTGGTAGCTTTAAGGAACTTAACATCATTATCAAAGGTGATGTGGATGGTTCTGTTGAAGCCCTTTCTGATTCCTTGCTGAAACTTTCCAAAGACGAGGTAAATGTAAACATCATTCACAATGGCGTTGGCCAAATCTCAGAATCGGATGTATTGCTGGCCTCCGCTTCAGATGCGATCATTCTCGGCTTCCAGGTAAGACCTTCGGTCAATGCCAAACGCCTTGCTGAACAGGAAGAGATAGAAATCAGGCATTACTCCATTATCTATGACGCCATCAACCAGATCAAGGATGCCATCGAAGGTATGCTAGAGCCTGAATTTGAAGAAGTCATTACAGGTAATATTGAGGTTAGAGAAGTTTTCAAAATCTCTAAAGTGGGTACAGTTGCCGGTTGTTACGTAACAGACGGGTATATTAACCGTAAAAATAAAATCAGAATTATCAGAGATGGTATAGTGATTCACGAAGGTGAAATCAGTGCCTTGAAGCGATTTAAGGATGATGTCAGCGAAGTGAAATATGGTTACGAATGCGGTGTATCTATCAAAGGCTTTAACGATATCCAGCAAGGAGATACCTTCGAAGGGTATAAAATGGAAGAAGTTAAGCGTAAAAAATAAATCATTACAATTGTAAAAATATAAAAAGGGACAGCGTAAAGTTGTCCCTTTTTTGCTTTCAGGTCATGGAAACCCTCATTACAGGTATAAACATTTTGTCCTTTATAGCCTTATTAGGAACGATCCTAGGGCTGATAAGGCCGGTAATTGTCCTTTGGTTTATGCACCGTTTCAATAGGCTTAGTGTGATTAAATATTACGGTGTTCCTGCAATAGTCATGTATCTTGTTAAGCTAGCTTTGGTCCATTTATTCTAAAAAGGTAGAGAGACACCCTAAATTTCATTTCATCCCTTACAGGATTATGTTAAACGGAAGATATTTCGTCCTTCCAGTGCTTTAGACGATTATGCCTCTAGTAACGATGGGCTTCACCCATCGCTGTTAGATTCCGACCTGTCAGGGCTAACAAATGGAACACTTGTGTAATGATTCCCCATTGGTAGAATAGTTTTCTCCTCCGACAATTAGATTTTGCCACGAATATACATTCCCTATAGATAGGCCGACCAAATCGTTAAACTTTCGCTAATTTAGGGCTTAATCCCTAGCCCTGAAAGGGCAAAATATCAAAGCACAGGGTGAAGCCCTGTGTGAGCATAATTAATTCATATCCAAGCCCTGAAAGGGTGAGATAATTATTTTAAAGGAAGCCAAACCTTCTAAGGCAACAGTAGAACAGCCACTGTAGAAGCCCATACTTCTGTAAATGAACATTGAACCCAGATTGTGTAATAGAATTTCTCCGCCCTGACAAGGTCAGGGGTGATGCCTGTCCCGTGTTTACGGGAAGTGTTGCAATCGCAAGAAAATCAGGGCTGTTTGGAGATTTTAGCATAGCACCGCTATGGTGAAATCTCCAAACAGTAACGAAGTGGCTGATTTTGAAGCGATTTCAGCACGTAATAGATTGTCTATTGCATATTTCGGGTTGAATGATTTTGGCATCATTACATTTCTCTATCTCTTCAAATCCGACTTAATTCACTTTTTTATAACTGTACACCGCCAGCCCATTTACCAATATGGCGTAGACAAAGGTCTTCCATAACTGAGGCAAAATATCTGAAAAACCGGCCCCTTTTAACATTACCATTCGCACTACCTCTACAAAATACCTGATGGGATTAAAGGTAGTGATCATCTGGGCCCATTGTGGCATACTTTCTATAGGGGTAAACAAGCCACTCATTAGGATAAAAATAACCATGAAAAACCAAGCAATAAACATGGCCTGCTGCTGGGTTTCTGTAAAATTGGAAATAAATAGACCAATTCCCAGGACCACCAAAATATAAATGGTAGTATAAAAATATAGGGTGCCCAAGCTCCCTAGTAAGGGAATGTCAAAAATAAGTTTCGCAAGCACTAGTCCAATGGTCAACAAGCCCAAGCCTATGATCCAAAATGGAAATAGCTTTCCAATAATAAATTGACTTTTTTTGATTGGGGTGACGTTAATTTGTTCCAGTGTTCCGATTTCTTTTTCCCTCACAATATTCATCCCTGAAAGAAACAAGGTAATCATGGTGACCAATAGTACCAATATCCCCGGCACCATAAAAGTTTTATAATCCAATGTGCTATTGTACCAATAGGAAGGAATAATGGTAATCAGGCCGGCAAAGCCACTGCGGTTTTTATTACTCACAGAAGTCTCTAAGGCTATACCTTGGTTGAATTCCTGCACTATTTGTTGAATATAAGCAGTCTCTACTCCTGCTGCAGCCCCATCTATGGCATCCACAGTAAGCCCTAAGGAAGTTTTTTCTTGATTTACCAGCTGTCGTTCAAAATTATTGGGGATCTCCATGATTACATTTACTTTTCCCTGCAACATTCCTGCATAGGCAGCCTTATAGGATGAGTAAGGTGCAAGAAGGTTGAAATAGGCCGATGAACGGAATTTTTCAATCAGTGCCCGAGAAGTAGAACTGCGGTCCACATCGATGTAACCAAATTTTATATCCTTTACCTCATAGGTAGCTGCATTGGACAGAATAAGGAGTTGAACTATTGGTAAAACAAAAATAATAGGAAGCATTCCTTTATTTCTAAAGATCTGCTTGAATTCCTTTTGTATCAAATATCCGATGGTTTTCATTATTCAAGCCTGATTTTATATTTGTAGGTACTGATTCCAATAAAGAATAGCGTCATGCCTATAAGAATAAGCGTCTCTTTCCAAATAAAAGCCATTCCCACTCCCTTTAACATAATTCCTTTAATGATAAGGATAAACCATTTGGCCGGAATAATATTACTTATAATTTGTAAAGGAAGCGGCATACTGCCTATAGGGAATATAAATCCTGACAAGAGGATTACCGGCAACATCAAGCCCATCAAGGAAATCATCATGGCCGTCTGCTGGGTCTTTGCTATGGTCGATATTAAAATCCCCAATGATAAAGAGGTAAGAATAAACAGCACACTCTCAGTACCTAATAAAATCAAGCTTCCTTGAACCGGCATTTTAAAAATAAAGATACTTAGCAATACGATAATTATTGCATTTATGATGGAGAGCAAAATATAAGGAACCACCTTGCCCAATATCACCTGAAAAGGTTTTAATGGCGATACCAATAAAATTTCCATAGTTCCCAATTCTTTTTCCTTGGCTATGGAAATGGAAGTCATCATGGCAGAGACCAACATTAAAATTATCGTCATCACCCCGGGGACAAACATAAAAACACTTTTAAGTTCAGGGTTAAAAGCCATATGGGTTTGGGTCAATACCTGTGGACCTCCTACTTGATGGAGGTTTATGGATTGATTGTACTGCTGAACGATAGATAGAATATAATTGGTGATGGAATTGGCGGTGTTGGGATCCGTCGCATCAGCAACAAGCTGAATGGTGGCTTTCCCCCTTTTCACCAGTTTTTCGCCAAAGTCCTTTTCAAAATTAATTACCGCCTTAACCTTTCCTTCCTTGAAAACCCCTTCCACTTCGGATTCAGCAGCTAAATATCGGTTTATAGAAAAGTATTTGGACGAAGCCATCTTATTGATAATCTCAATGGTAGTCGCATCTTTGGCTTGGTCCAAAAAAGCAATTTCCACCTTATTGATTTCATTGGCAATGGCGAATCCAAATAATAAAATTTGGGCGATAGGCATCCCAAAAAGGATAAAAAGTGACCTTTTATCCCTATAGATATGGTAAAATTCCTTCCTTACAAAACCTATAAAACGTTTCATTTTGAAAAATTGAATTTCTTATTATTCATTTGGTTTACTGCCCCTTGCCAGTTTCAAGAAAACCTCATTCAGATTACTCGCCCCATATCGTTCCTTCAAAAGCTTAGGAGGGCCCATTGCCTCAATTTTCCCATTGACCATGATGGATACCTTATCGCAATATTCTGCTTCGTCCATATAATGCGTAGTCACAAATAGGGTTGTTCCCTTATCAGCAGCATGATAAATCATTTCCCAGAATTGCCTCCTGGTAATGGGATCCACTCCCCCTGTAGGTTCATCTAGAAAAACAATTTTAGGGTCATGCAGGAGAGACACCGAAAAGGACAATTTTTGCTTCCAACCCAATGGCAAAGCGCCAACCAGTTGATCAATTATATTTTCCAGTTTCAGCTCCGCCACCAATACCTTTACCTTCTCCTTAATCGTGGCTCGGGACAAGCCGTATATCCCACCAAAAAAGGTGATGTTTTCCCTCACCGTTAAATCATCATATAGGGCAAACTTCTGGCTCATATAGCCAATGTTCTTTTTGATAAGCTCGGTTTGGGCATAGACATCAAAGCCCGCTACTGTCGCTTCCCCAGAACTGGGTTTGGAAATGCCTATAAGCATTTTCATGGCCGTAGTTTTCCCCGCTCCATTGGCCCCGAGAAAGCCAAAAATCTCTCCGGCCTTTACTTCAAAGCTTATGGCATCTACAGCCAGAAAATCACCAAACTTCTTTGTTAGATTTTTGACCGCTATTACCTTGTTGTCTTTCATTCTTTTGCCATTTCCATGAAAACATCCTCAATGGTAGGTTCAGTTAAACCAATATAAATCCCGGTAAGTCCATTTGCTTTCAGGTATTCTTCCAGTTCAGGAATATCCAAATCGGATCGACTATCGGTGTAATGAACATATTCACCAAAGGGGTATACACTGTACAGGTAAGGGAATTCCCGAAGCACTTGTATCAATTTATGTCTTTCTCCGGCTCCGATTTCATAAACTGCTTTAGGGTACTTTTCTACAATTTTTTTAGGGCTGTCAATTTCCATAATATGCCCATTCTGCATAAGGGCTACCCTATCACACAAAGCAGCCTCATCCATGTATGGCGTAGAAACCAATATGGTAATACCTTTTGCTTGCAGTCGCTTCAACATGTCCCAGAATTCCTTTCTGGAGACGGGATCCACACCTGTGGTAGGCTCATCCAGAAAAAGCACTTTGGGTTTATGAATCAAGGCACAACAAAGGGCAAGTTTTTGCTTCATTCCCCCGGATAACTTTCCCGCTCTTCGGGTTTTAAAGGGTTCTATCTGTTCATAGATTTCCTTGATGAGCTCATAATTTCTTTCGAGCGTTGTACCAAAAATGGTAGCAAAAAATTGCAGGTTCTCCTCCACTGTCAAATCCTGGTATAGTGAAAACCTGCCCGGCATATAGCCGACGGATTTTCGAATCTCAATATAATCCTCCACTACATCCATGCCTGCTACTACTGCAGTGCCGGTATCTGCCAATAAAAGCGTAGTCAAAATCCGAAACAAGGTGGTTTTCCCTGCACCATCAGGCCCTATTATTCCAAACAACTCACCCGGTTTTACCTCAAATGAAATGTCCTGAACCGCACTTATGCCCTTATAGGTCTTGCTGATTTGGTGAAGGGAAATGCTCATATTTAATCCTTTATTTGTATGGTAATGTTTAAGGAGATTTTTGATTTAATTGAATTGGAAATCAAACAAGCCGCTTCAGATTTCTGAACAATCCGTTCGGCCCGTTCTCTATCTTTTTCATTGAAGATGGTCACCGTTGGTGAAAGAATAATTTCTGTCATGGCAAATTTGCCCTCCTCTTTGGCCAAAATTCCTTTTGCATTGCAGCTAAAAGCAGCAAAATCCAGTTTGCTGTTTTCTGCAATGGCCAAAAATGTAGTCATCAAACAACTACTCACCGAGGCAGTAAATAAATGTTCCGGAGACCAGATATTGGGCATTCCTTTAGGGAATTCCGGAGGTGTAGCCACCGCAATGCAATTGGACGAATCGGACTCGCCCATTTTAAGTTCCGGCGAACACATAAGGCCCTTTCTATCTACATTCCAATTGATGTCTACATTGTACTGATGGTTTTCCATGGGATTATTGATTATGGTTAGTTACTTTTTTCGCTCAAGTTATTTTCGATCCACATTTCGGCAGGCATACCTATTTTTAGGGCGCCATCATTTTTCACCTTTATTTTCACTGCATAAACCAAGTTTACTCTTTCTTCCTTTGTTTGAATGATTTTCGGAGTAAACTCAGCCGTAGAGGATACCCAGCTAACCTTTCCATCATATGCTTTCATTCCCTCATTTGAATCAATTTTTACCGTTACATCTTGCCCGATGCTGATATCCGGTAATTGCATTTCACTTATGTAAACCCTTAAAAGCATATTGTCCAAATCTGCAATTTTATATAGCGGCTTTCCAAAAGCAACAACTTCACCTGCCTCAGCGAATTTACCCAATACCGTTCCATAAATAGGATTCCTCAGAACACTTTGGGTGATTTGCTGATCTATCTGAGCAATGCGCGCATCAAAAGACAATGCTTCTTTCTCAATAGGCATTTGCTGACTTTGAACGTTTTTAATCTGTTTTTTTAAAACGTCGACTTGATTTCTCCCTTTATCCAATTGCTGCTGAGTGGCCGCACCATCGGCAAACATTTTTGAGATACGGTCAAATTCTAAAGCTGCGTTTTTTAATTGCTCTTCCAGCACATTTATCTGCGAAGAAATGCTGCCGGATTTTGATGCCACCGTTTCCTTGGCGGCCAACAATTGTTGCTTTGATAAAAACAAGGGCAAGGTGTCTACCAAA
>NZ_CAXBOC010000130.1:0-11621 GCF_963976465.1 uncultured Cyclobacterium sp.
AGGTTTAATAAATATTCTCGGTTTTCTTTTGTCATGTCGGCGATGACTGTAGCCTCATTCACTTCTTCTTTACCGGGTATGGCTACCCCCACAAATTGCCATCGATCTTTTGTATACGCGTATAGGTCCAATCCATTGCTAGCAATTGGAGTCATGTTTCCTTTTACACGGTTGTTTTTTAAGGTCCATCGGACTTTAATGATCGAAGAGTTGCTGGAAAACCTAATTGCCAGCCCAGCAGTGTTTTTTGAAAGCGACCATACGGCTGGCCTTACTTCTTTTTCAGCTTGAACAGGTAGTCTTTTGTACAATGGATTACCGGGAAGTAGGCCTAATACTTTAAAAGTTGATGCGTCCGTAAAAATTAAAGGCTCCTTCTCTGGTGGAGGTTTAACTTGACCAAGTGCATTTAAGGAGTATAATCCATTAATTATTCCAACAAGTACAAGTAAGAAAAATTTCGAAGTGGTAGATACCTTATCTATTAGCATATTTTTTTCATGAAAATTCTTTGTAAAATAGGAAAGCAAAGTAATAGAAAGAAATAAAAGGCGTAATTATTCCAGTTGATATCGCAATCAAAATGCTTCAAACATTTGAGTTGGATTTATAAGCTGATCTCCCTTTCCCATTCTTGCAAGGCCTTTGATAAGGTTTGAAAGATCTTTGAATTGTTGGATTTTACATTGTAATTCTCGCCCAAATCATTTGAAAGATCAAATAGCATACCTTCTTTGTTTTCTTCATTAAATAAAATTTTCCAGTTGCCTTTTCTAGCAGCCTTGGCTTCAGGAGTTTTCCAGAATATGGTTCTTTGAGGCATTGCTTTTCTTTGGGTGATTAGGTCCAGAAAGCTTGTTCCATCCAAGGCATTTTTTCCATTTTGATTCGGCATTGGACTGCCAATTATTTTCAGAACGGTAGGCAGGATATCCATACTCATCAACGTTTCGTCAGAAATTACGTTCTCCGGTATTTTTCCCGGCCAATAGGCAATGGCAGGCACCCGATGGCCTCCTTCATAAAGATCCCCTTTTTCACCATTTAACTTACCGTTTGACCCTACTTTAGGCCAGGTTTTGCCATCGTAATCCAGGTATTGCCCGTTGTCAGAAGTAAAGAATATAAAAGTGTTGTCAGCCAATCCTTCTTCTTCCAGAAACTGAACAAGGCGCCCAATATTGCGGTCCAAAGATTCAATCATTTCATGTACTACAGTGGGAACCTCTTTTGGTTTATGGGGACCTAATTTGCTTTGCTTACCGGGTTTATTACTGGTGAAATCTTCTCCTTTTACACGAGTCTGTAGGTGGCCGTCATCAGGGGACTGCCAAGGAAAATGAACACCAAGATGGGCCAGGTATAAAAAGAAAGGTTGCTTTTTATGTTGTTTGATAAAGTTTATCCCATTTGAAGTGATCACATCTGTGGTATAGCCTTTTTGAAAAAATAACTGGTTATTGTGCCACCAGTCAGGGTAGCCGTAGCGATCGATTTTACTGAAATAATCCCCACAGCCGGAGGTGAGGCCTTTAAACTCATCAAAGCCAAACTTGGTAGGGTTGGCGTCAGGATGATTTCCCAGATGCCACTTGCCATAATAGGCAGTAGCATACCCCGTTTCCTTCAGGTAGTTGGCTATGGTCTTTGGTTTGGCATGTTTGGCATCACTAATACCTTTTACCTTTCCTTTCCCCGGTTTTTGCCAGAATCCCGGTAATGGATCTTCTATGCCCACCCGCTGCTGATAGCGTCCGGTCAACAATGCGGCACGTGTAGGGGAACACATGGCGCCATTGCTGTGGAAATCCGTGAATAGCATTCCCTTTTGAGCCAGGCGGTTTAAGTTGGGTGTATTGGCTTCTCCACCATACGAACCACCTAAATCGCCATAGCCAATATCATCTGCCAGAATGATGATGATATTGGGATGGGCAGAATTTTGGGCATGGATAGGAACAATAGCAAGGAATAGATTAAATAGGAAAATAAGGACAGAAATTCGTTTATTAGCCATTTTCTAGGGATAAATTTTAAGTGATAGCTGTTTTGGCATATATGATAATACCCGCTAGTGGGTATTTAGGCCATTGTTTCAGCAATTGAAAATGTGAGTCGAGGTATGGTTTTGATATAAATTTTCTATATTGGTTATTTATAAAATCTTAAAGAAACCAAACCATTTATGAACTTAAAATTACCAAGCCGATTAATCTATATCTTCGGCATGTTGTTCCTTTTGGCATCATGTGGCCCAAAAGAAATAAAAGAAGAAGCAAAAGCTGAAAATCCCAATATTGTAATTATTTATATGGACGATTTGGGGTATGGGGACATGAGTGCTTACGATGCCGGCACCTTGGAAACGCTAAACATGGATAAACTGGCAGAAGGGGGTGTGAAATTTACTGCCGGTTATGCTTCTTCCGCCACCTGCTCTCCCAGTAGATATGCCTTATTAACGGGGACTTATCCTTGGAGAAATAAGGACGCCAAAATTTTACCCGGAACAGCTCCTTTATTAATTGGAACGGAAGAAATGACCATACCCAAGATGCTAAAAAATCAAGGCTATGCGACCGCAGTGGTGGGTAAATGGCATCTTGGCCTTGGAGATGGTACTGTTAACTGGAATGAAAAGGTAAGCCCGGGTCCCAATGAAGTAGGTTTTGATTATTCTTATATTATGGCTGCTACGCAGGATAGGGTGCCTACTGTTTATCTTGAAGACGGAATGGTGCAAGGCCTGGATCCTAATGATCCTATTGAAGTGAGTTATAAGGAAAACTTTGAAGGAGAACCGACCGGAAAGGACAATCCTGAAATGCTCAAAATGAAATGGCACCATGGACATAACAATAGCATTGTGAATGGAATCCCAAGAATAGGCTTTATGAAAGGCGGGAAAAATGCACAATGGGTAGATGAAGACATGGCGGATCATTTTCTTGAAAAAGCCCAATCCTATGTGAAGGAGAAAAAAGACAAACCATTTTTCCTATACTATGCCTTGCAGCAACCCCATGTACCCAGAACACCGCATCCAAGGTTTGAAGGTAAATCAGGCATGGGGCCTAGGGGAGATGTTATCCTTGAAGCAGACTGGTGCATAGGGGAATTTATGAAAACATTGGAAGAGGAAGGCCTCCTGGAAAATACACTGATTATTTTTTCCAGTGACAATGGTCCGGTATTAAACGATGGGTATTATGATGATGCCGAAGAATTGGTGGGAGATCATACGCCGGCTGGACCTCTCAGAGGAGGTAAATACAGTTTGTTTGAAGCGGGAACAAGGGTGCCGTTTATTAGTTACTGGAAAGGAAAAGCCACACCGGGAACCACGGATGCCATGGTTAGTCAGATTGATATTTTTAACTCCTTGGCAGCTATTTCTGGAAGTCAGGAAAGGACTACAGATGGCAAGGATTTTTCTCAATTGTTCTTAGGAAATGATGGCGAGGGAAGAGATGCGTTAGTATTGGAAGCCACCACCCGCACAGCTTACAGAAAAGGGGATTGGGTATTGATTCCTCCCTATAAAGGCCCTGCCATAAATAAAATGGTGAATATAGAAATGGGAAATGATGCTGATTTTCAATTGTACGATTTAAGTACTGATTTGGAACAGCAAAATAACCTTGCCAAGGAAAATCCAGAAAAATTAAAAGAACTGTTAGAAGAGTTTATCGCCATCAGAGGTGAAGACTTTGTGGATACCAAAGGACTTGAATTGAAGTGATCCTGAATGTTTTCGTAATTTAGTTCTTAAGTAACAATAAATGACCAGATGCTAAATTTTAAATCTATTTTCCTACCCATTTTTGTAATTTGTTTGCTGGTGCCGGCACTGCTTCAGGCCCGGAAAAAACCTCAAGTGATTGTCCTAACGGATATAGGGGGAGATACAGATGATGAACAGAGCCTGGTCAGGTTTTTATACTATGCAGACCAGTTTGACATTAAGGCCATTTGTGCCACAAGTCGGCTGGGGCATGGTCAGGACATAAAACCGGAAATTATTCAGAAACAATTGGCAGCATACGGTGAAATTTACCCTAACCTTATCCTGCATAAGAAGGATTTTCCCCACCCGGATATGCTGGCAAAATTGATCAAATCCGGTAGTGGTAACTCAGAGGCCCTTGGAGAAGGTCAGGATTCAGAGGCCTCTGAGGCCATTATCAAAATTGTGGATAAAAGCGAAGCGATGGTCCACATTCCAGTATGGGGTGGACTAAGGGAATTGGCTCAAGTCCTTTGGAAAGTTAAAAATACCCGAACTGAAGAGGAACTTGATGAGTTCTGCAAGAAAATTCAAGTGCATGCCATTGGTGACCAGGATGGCCATAGAAATTACCTATTAAAAAACTTTAAAGCCTTAAGATTTATAGCCAATGGCTATGCCTGGAATGGTTTTACCGGTATCAGAGAACTTTCGGCTTTCCGTGGCATGTACATGACAGGTAATCAGTACATGCAAGATTCGAACTGGGTTAAAAATAATATTCACGGCAATGGACCATTAAGTGATTGCTACCAGCTAAATGGTCATGGCACCAGCGGTATGAAAGAAGGAGACAGTCCCTCTTTTCTTGGCTTAATTTCCAATGGATTGAATGTCCCTGATCATCCGGAATGGGGAGGCTGGGGAGGTCGGTACAGGTTATTGTTCAACCAATTGTACATTGACGCGCCTGATTTTATGGAAGGCACATTGAATGAAAGACATGGGGTGGCCCGGTGGAGAACAGCCTTTCAGTCAGACTTTATGGCCAGGGTAAAATGGGCCGTTTTACCTTATGAGCAGGCCAACCATAACCCTGTAGTTATTGTAAACGGACATGAGTCCGATACACCTTTATATATAGATGTGCTGCCCGGTAAAGAATTGGAGCTGGATGCCTCTGCAAGCACAGACCCGGATGAGGATGCATTAACCTACAGATGGTGGATTTACAATGAAATATTTCAACCTATCGGTCCGGTTATATTCAAACCTACTTCGGAAGACGCCAAAATTAAAGTGGAGGTTCCACCTTTGCCTCCGGGAAAAGAATTGCACCTTATTCTCGAGGTAACAGACAAGGGCCTACCTGCTATGACCAAATACAAGCGTGTTATAATTACTTCAACAATATGATTTAATCCATTATCTCATTTAATAAGGATACTTGATACTCCTGATTTTGTTCAGAGACCTCATTTTTATCAGGGTCTCTGGATTTCAGTCCAATTTAATAAATTACTATAAGCCCGATTCCATGTCTATACCTTTGCCAGTAAAAATATATAAAATTCCACTGCTATTTATTTGTTTCACTTTGGTGTTTTCGGCCTATTCGCAAGAAAACAGAAACCTATTAATTCATTCCTTAAATAGAAAACAAATTGCTGAGAATTTAAACACTGCAAAAAAATGGGTCAGTTATCCTGCCTATGAGGAAAGAGAAGAATGGAGTAAACTTCCGGATGAAGTCAGGAAAACTATCATAAAAGAAGGAGAGGCTTACTTAAATTACGATTGGCCAATCGTTAAGGCCAGTATGTATCTGGAATTTACCCGAACAGGAGATAGGTCTAAAGATGCTGCAGTTAATAGTGCCAGAAAACAGGCCCTTCAAACCTTAATGATGGCAGAGTTAGTGGAGGGAAAAGGTAGATTTTTAGATGACTTGGTCAATGGGGTTTTTGCTTTCTGCGAACAAACATATTGGGGTGCCTCAGCACATTTTTACTTGTATGGATTTGATGGAAGCATCGCTAACCCAACCACCATTTTGCCTGATATCGACGATCCAATTATAGATTTAATGGTTGGAGATATAGCGAGTGATTTGGCATGGACTTTATATTTTTTCAAGGATGCTTTTAATGAAATCAGCCCTGTAATAGGTAGGAGGCTTACCTCTGAATTAAAAAAGAAAGTATTGCATCCATTTTATGAACGAAATGATTTTTGGTGGATTACCGGCTGGGGAGAAGGGAGAGTAAATAACTGGACGCCATGGTGTAATTTCAACGTTCTTAATGTTTTGTTATTAGTAGAGGATGACCCGATTAAAAAACAAGATGCTATCTATAAGTCCATGCAGTCAGTTGATTTATTTATAAATTCCTATCCCGATGACGGTAGCTGCAGTGAAGGGCCCGCCTACTGGGCTCATGCAGGAGGTAAAATGTTTGACTATCTGGAACTATTAGACAAGGCCATAGATGGAGGGATAGCTCCTGTTTTTGCTCATCCACTTATTGAAAATATGGGGAAATACATTTATCGATCTCATATTAATGATGGCAGATATTATATTAATTTTGCTGATGCTCCATTAAAAATCAAGCATAATCCGGGAAGAATATTCAGGTATGGGGAAAAAATAAATGATCCTATCATGGAGAATTTTGCGGCTTATTTGGCAAATGAAAGCAGTGAAAAAGACTTGGTAACTTCCGGCACAATTGGGGATAGGTTGAGAAATATATTTTTGCTGACCTCCTTAAACGAGGTGCCTGTGGAGGCCCCCAAAATTAAAGATTATTATTTTCCTGACTGGGATGTGGTGATAGCTAGAGAAAAAGCGAATACCGGTGGCTTTTATTTTACAGCAAAGGGAGGTAATAATAATGAAAACCATAATCACAATGACGTGGGTTCCTTTATGCTTTATTATGACGGAAAACCAGTATTTATCGATGTGGGAGTAGGCACTTACACAAGGCAAACTTTTAGCCCTGAGCGGTATTCAATTTGGACAATGCAATCCAATTACCATAATTTACCACTCATTAATGGAGTGGCACAAAAAGCAGGTGGGAATTTTAAAGCAAAAGGATCCCGATATCGTATGAAAAATGATCAAGTTCATTTTCAAACAGATATTGCAAATGCTTATCCAAATGAAGCCGCAGTGAAAAGCTGGGTAAGGACCTATGAATTCAAGAGAGAAGATGGTTTAATCGTAAGGGAGCATTTTGAATTGGAAAAGCATAAAAACGCAATAAACTTCCATTTTATGAGTGCATTACCAGTAGCCTTAAAATCTCCCGGCTTATTAGAGATTTCAGGTGATGGGTTTGCAATAAATATGCGCTTTGACCAAAGAAAACTTGATGCCATTATCGAACCAATTTCAATTGAAGATCCTAAGCTAATCTCCAACCATGGAAAGGAATTGTATAGAATAGTTTATAAATGGAAAGAGGACAAGCAGAAGGGAGATATTAAATTTTCAATCAGTGCTAAATAGCAAATGCTAATCTGCAGACCTTTGGTGCTAGATACAAATGAAACAATGTCCATAGATCTTCCTGATTGTATATTTTTTTGAAATTGAATGTCATTAATATTGAATTTGTTTTTCCGGTTATCCTCAAAATATGGGCAATAACATAATTTCAACCATTATTTCAGTAATTAAGTGATTTTTTCAATTAGATTGTATGTCAAATTAAATAGATCAATGAAAAACATCACCCTATTCTTCATTATTATGAGTTTTATGGCTTGTACTAATAGCCACAAGGAGTTGGAGCAGCCAAATATTCTCTGGATCTCTCATGAGGATTTAGGGCCTATTTATGGTGCTTATGGGGACGAATATGCCAACACGCCTATATTGGATCAATTGGCAGAAAAAAGTTTGAAATTTACCCAGGTGTTTTCCAATGCACCCATTTGTGCCCCTGCACGCTCTACCTTAATCACGGGGATGTATGCGAGCTCCCTAGGGACCCAGCATCTAAGGTCTGACATACCAGTTCCTGCGCCAATGAAAATATTGCCGGAAGTAATGCGAGAGGCAGGGTATTATACGAGCAATAATGTAAAGACAGATTATAATTTTAGCCATGAAGAAAGGTGGGATGAGAGCAGCAAAGAAGCACACTGGAGAAATAGGCCGGAGGGGAAGCCTTTCTTTAGTGTCTTTAATTTCATGATTACCCACGAAGGACCTACCAATGCCTTGCGTCCAACAGATACTTCAGGTCTTAAAAATTTTCATGATCCCCAAAAAGCAATCCTTCCACCCCATTTACCGGACAGTCCTAAAATGCGTGAAATATGGGCGCATATGTATGATTTGCTTTCCGTATTTGACCGGCAAGTTGGTGATTTATTAGGCCAATTGGAGGAAGATGGTTTGTTGGAAGAAACAATAATTTTCGTCTTTTCTGATCATGGACATGGCCTACCGGGACATAAACGCTGGCTAGACAATGCCGGTTTGCAAGTCCCTTTTCTTCTACATGTTCCTGAAAAATACAAGCATTTGGTAACTCATATTGCTTCTCCGGAATCGGATAGGCTGGCAAGCTTTGTAGATTTTGCACCTACCACCCTTGCCTTGGCAGGAGTTCCCGTTCCTGAAATGATGGAAGGACTTAACTTCTTGGCAAAAGAGGAAAGAAAATATGTCTTTGGCTATAGAGACAGAGCAGACGATGTTTATGAAGTGTCAAGGTCGGTTTACGATGGGAGGTATCTGTACATCCGTCATTTTATGCCGCACTTACCTTATTTTCAAAATGCCATAATTTTTAACAAAGGGGGGAGTTATGCGGAAATTAACAGACTTCGGGAGGCTGGAGACCTTCCTGAACCAACCATGAAAATGTTCACTTCCAAGCCGGTTGAGATTTTATACGATCTGAAGACAGATCCCTTGGAGCAGCATAACCTTGCAAATGATCCGAAATTTGAAAATAAAATAGCAGAATTGGCCAATGAGCTTGATAAATGGATGATTCAAAACCGAGATACGGGATTGCTATCTGAAGGTATAATGATGGAACAAGCTAAAGCAAAGGAAGCAAGTGTTTATGAGATCAGCAGAGGATATACTGAGGCTGATTTCAGTGCAATCTTGAAGGCAGCCAAAATGGTAGGTGAAATCAATAAACCTTCCGCCATTTTACCTTATTTAGTAAGCGAAATTGATGCAGTCCGATTTTGGGCTCTTGTTAGTTTGTCAGCCTATAAGGGAGATATTGGAGAAGTGGTTCCGAACTTATTGCCCCTCTTATCTGATGAGGCCCCGGCTGTGGCGATCAAAGCAGCAGAAATCTTGATTAAATATGAGGATAATGACGCGGCCTATAAATTATTGGGCGAGATGTTACTATTAGACGATGAAGTTCAGGTTTTACAGGCAGCCATAAGTGTCCGACAATTGGGTGTCCAGGCAAAACCATTAATCCCATTAATTAAGGAAGAAGTATTTCCCAGGTATTCTGGAGATATTTGGGGAAGGTATAAAAACTGGAGTTATCCCATGTTTATAGGAATGGCGTTAGATCAGGCTCAGATAAATTGTGGGCTGAATATCTCTATTAGAAAATAACTGTAATTTAAACCCAAAATAAAACCAAGAAACATTTCATTGAGAATTAATCCCCACTAACAAACTTAAATTATGTTATTACAAGGAATTGATTGGTTGATATTGATCGCATTTTTTGCGGTTTCTCTGGGTATAGGTTTGTACAGTTCCAGGCAATCATCTAAAAATATTAATGAATTTTTTAAAGCCGGTGGAAATCTTCCTTGGTGGATTTTGGGCACTTCCATGGTGGCCACCACCTTTTCTACCGACACGCCCAATTTAGTAACGGATATCGTGAGAAAAAATGGGATTTCGGGAAATTGGGTGTGGTGGAGTTTTCTATTAACAGGTATGTTAACAGTGTTTTTCTTTGCCAAATTATGGAAGAGGTCTGGGGTGTTAACGGATATTGAGTTTTATGAATTGCGTTACAGTGGCAAAGCGGCTTCTTTTTTAAGGGGGTTCAGGGCCATTTTTTTAGGATTGTTTTTTAATGTGGTCATTATTTCCGGTGTTTCTCTGGCGGCGATTAAAATTGGTGGGGTGTTATTGGGGATTAGCCCGATGGCTACCTTATTGATTTCCGGTGTTGTGACAGTGATATATAGTTCATTAGGAGGGCTTAGAGGAGTTGTATTTACGGATTTCATCCAATTTGTACTCTCCTTGGCAGGGGCGATTGCTGCTGCTTGGGTAGCTGTTAATCATCCTGCTGTTGGAGGTCTTGAAAACCTTATCAGTCATGAAATGATAGTAGACAAGCTGGATTTTATTCCTGATTTGGCCAACAAGGAGATATTTCTGACCATTTTTCTTATTCCCCTGTTTATCCAGTGGTGGTCTGTATGGTATCCGGGATCTGAGCCCGGAGGTGGGGGCTTTATTGTCCAGAGAATGCTTGCTGCTAAAGATGAAAAAAATGCCTTGTCATCAGTTATGTTTTTTACCATCGTTCATTATGCCATCAGGCCATGGCCTTGGATATTGGTAGCTTTGTGTAGTATCATTGTTTTTCCGGATATGGCGTCCCTTCGGGATGCATTTCCCAATGCGGATCCTTCCATTGTTCAGGATGATATGGCTTATCCTGCCATGTTGTCTTTTATGCCCGTTGGGATTATGGGTTTAGTGGTTACTTCATTGGTAGCAGCCTATATGTCGACCCTTTCTACCATGCTTAATTTGGGTGCATCTTATATGGTCAATGATTTTTACCAAAGGTTTATCAAGCCTGACAGCACCCAAAAACATTTGGTGTTTGTGGGAAGAGTTGCAACCGTAACAATAATGATTTTGGGTGGTTATGTGGCATTGCAACTACAAAATGCCTTGCAAACTTTCAGTATCTTATTGCAAATAGGTGCAGGAACAGGTTTGATATATATATTACGTTGGTATTGGTGGCGAATCAATGCCATGAGTGAAATTGTGGCCATGGCAGCCTCCTTTTTAACAGCCTTGTATTTTGCTTTTGTTCATGATGCTTTCTTTGAGCCCTTGGCCACCCATGAGGAATTAATTATAGGGATCATGGTTACTTCATTTTGCTGGATTTTAACAGCTTATATTTCCACACCTACGGAAAGGGAAGTGCTGGTTTCATTCGTGAAAAAAACCAAGGCTCCGGGCCCGGGTTGGCGTAGGATACACGGGCTGATAGGGGAGGCCGGTGAAAAAGTGGACACTACAGGCTATTTTGATTTTCAAGCTGCAATACTCGCCTTTGGCGTAGGGGTAATTGGGGTGTTTAGCTTTTTGTTTGGAACCGGAAATATTTTGCTTGGTGATCCGTTCAACGGATTCTTATTATTGATTCTGGCAATCCTGGCTTTTTGGGCTTTATTTGCTTTAAGAAAGCGATTTTGAGGATTAGTGTCCTTTGGGGTCGTCATTGCAAAGCCTTTTGGGAAGGGATAAGCAGGGTAAGTATGGGGCAATTCCGTCTTCAGGTCTGGTGTTTTTCAAAGATGCCTTATCTCTAGTTCAGCAAAAGTCAAAGCAGTGCTGAAAGATCAAAATCCCCTTTGAAGGGAAAAAAGGGGGGGCGATCCCAATATAGCCGATATGATTTCGCACGGCTTAGACCGTCTACCGGCGGCTGAGCGGAGTCGAAGCCATAGGGTAACTGTAACTGCTTCGAGATACCTTTTCCTACTTTCACTTTTGTCTCATCAGGGATAACTAGAAGCTGTTCAACACCTTCAGTGTTGAGGGAGGAGGTATCTTTCATTCCCGTGGGTTGTCACCCCATAGCCGTCAAGTTAACGATTTAAGTTATTGGTAATAAGTTAATTAAAT
>NZ_CAXBOC010000131.1:0-11495 GCF_963976465.1 uncultured Cyclobacterium sp.
AAATCCGCTACCTCTAATGCACTTACTCCGGATATGGTACCCTGACCAACATCTAGAGGTTTGTCAAAAGTGATGGATTGGCCCTGTGCAACTGCAAATGCAAGGATATAAAAAATAGTACTTGCCAGGATTATAGGGGAGTTTTTCATGTTTTTAACCGGGTTTATTTGTCGTTTAATGCAGGCATTTAAAATATGATTACCTGGGTTTTTCATTTTAAAGCTTTCAAAATCACCTTATTTAAAGTGATAGAACAAAATCTGATTCGCTGAAAATCAATTGAAGGATTCACTAGGAAGTAAAAAGGCAGGTTAATATTACTGATTTTGAAGTATTAAACGCACAATTTGCTTTAAAATATTGGATCAATAGGCCTAAATAATTGCTCAATTCTCTTAATTGAAAATCACATGATTGAAAAAATATTCGGAACTGACCAAACTGTCTTTTTCGGAAGGGAAATAGTTGAACTTGAGATCAACTGCGCTTAAATCCAATGCATTGTAAATGACTACCTGAAGGATACCATTGTCTAAAGGGGTGAGTACATAATCCGGGCATTCGGGAATAGTTGTTTCAATGGTGCCGCTAAAAGGGATTGAGTAGCTTATTTTTAAATAATACTTGTCTTCGAATAGGAAGGAATCATTGATGTTGGGATAAATATTATTGTAAACTCTCTTCTCCTCTACAATAAGGCTTTCATATTGCAACTTGTCATTTAGGTGTATCCGTTGGAGAATACTGTCACCCTCTACTATGTGGGAAAAGCCATTTTTCTTTTTAGAAGGAGCCTGACTGGCTTCAGTGAGGGGGTTAATTGGACTTGAATTATTCTTTGCCCTGCCTTTAGGTTGGCAAGCAATAGAAGTCACAGCAAGCACATAAAAGGCCAATAGGATAGAAAAACCTTGTAGATTTAGCTTTTTTTCCACCCTCTTGTCATTTCTTTTTTTCCCGGAGGTCCGGGTACTTCGTCCAGGGTCAAGCCAAGAGATTGTAAGTTCTTTTTGAGGTGGCCAGCAGCACAGTAGGTAACAAAGGCTGCAGATGGGTTCATGCTGTTTTCGATTTTTTCCAGCATTTCCAAGGTCCAGAGTTCCGGTTGTTTTTTTGGAGAAAAGGCGTCAAAGAACACCAGGTCTGTAGGGTAAAGTTGTACCTCCTGGAGGCTGGTTTTCTCTTTTTTAATGTTGAAATAATCTGTCATTGGCATTCCCTTGTCCCATTCCATTTGGTGAAGGCGTTTGAAATAGCCATTGAAATGCGTTAGGGTTTCATCAAGTTGCGTAAAATTAAGGGCTTCGTATATCTCTTTCTCCAAGGGATAAGGTTCTATGGTATGGTAGAGCACAGGTACTTGATTCTGTTCTGCCCAGATCAAAGTCGACCATGCATTCAGGCCCGTTCCAAAGCCTACTTCAAAAATACGGATAGGAAACTTTCCCCTATTTCTCGCATACCAAGCATCCAGTCCATAAAGAAAAAAAACATGGATAGACTCTTTGTATGCCCCATGAGAAGAGTGATAGCTTTCATTGATATTAGGGAGATATACTGAATGGGAGCCGTCTTCTGTCGTTATGATTTTTGGTTCTTGATTTTCCATGTTGTTGACTATTATGGGTGGATCAAAGCTACACAATAAGCAGAGACGCCTTCTTCACGACCTACAAATCCCAAGCGCTCTGTAGTTGTAGCCTTCAAGGATAATTTATTGTCTTCGATATTCATTACCTCAGCAAGACAAGCTTTCATGGCCGGAATATGAGGGTTGATTTTTGGTTGTTGCAAGCAGATGGTTACATCCAGGTTCCCTATCTGGTAGCCTTCTTTCTTCAAAAGTTTCATGACCTCCTTGAGTAAAATTTTACTGTCAATTCCCTTATATTGGGGATCTTGATCAGAAAATTGATATCCAATATCTCTTAGGTTGGCTGCACCCAAAAGAGCATCACAGATGACATGGATAAGCACATCAGCATCCGAATGGCCAACAGCTCCTTTGCTGTGTGGAATCAATATTCCTCCTAACCAAAATTCTTCACCCTCTTTCAATTGGTGAACGTCATATCCAAATCCTATGCGAAAAGCACTCATAATTTAAAGTATTAAAGGTTATCTGGTGATCCATTATTAGGTGCACATTTATAATAAACTACAGAGGAAAGCTCGTCTCTGAGGTATTTCTGTGTAGCCAATTGTATCTCATCTACAGTAATCGCCATTTTTCGATCAAACTCTGCATTCATAAGCAGTGGATCTCCCAAATAAGCATAATAGGCCAATTTCATGGCCCTTCCAAGCAAGGAAACGGATTCATAGGTCTGCATGGCCTCTGCCTGGTTTTTAATCTTTTGAAGATTGGTTGGATCAATTGGCTCATTTTTAAAGTCTTCAAGCGTCTTGTCCAGTTCTTTTTCAGCCTCCTCGGCAGTCACGCCTTTCTCCATTTTTCCTGTGATGACTAAGAGTCCCGGGTCAATATTGCCTAGAACATAAGCTTGACAATTGGCAAAGAGCGAGGAGTTTTTAATCAATTTCTTCTCCAAAAGAGAGGACCTTCCAAAACCCAAAATGTCGGAAATAAGATCACATGTAAGGTAATTGTTTTCTAGTCTTCCCGGAATCTTATATACTTTATACAAAGCCTCTGTAGGGACATTGGCAAAGACCTGTTTTCTCCTTTTACTGTCCTGCAGAGGTTCAGAAAGTATCGTTTTTGGGGCAGTCTTTCCTCTTGGAATTTCATCAAACCAGTGCTCAACTCTAGCCTTTACTTCTTCAAAGTTAACCTTTCCTGCGATGCAAAGGACGGCATTGTTTGGGGCGTAGTTTTGCTCATAAAAATGCTGCAATTCTTCCTTTTCAAACCCTTCAATGTCTGCTATTTTTTCACCGATGGTTGGCCAGCGGTAAGGATGCTTTTCAAAGGCCAATTGCCTCACATGATGCATGGCATCGCCATAAGGTTGATTGAGATAACGCTGTTTAAATTCTTCAATCACCACTTGCTTTTGGGTGTTGATAGGCTTTTCCTTAAGGTTAAGGTAACGCATTCGATCCGATTCCAGCCAAAGGGCTGTGTCCAGATTAATTGCGGGAAGGGTAATGTAAAAGTTGGTGATATCAGTATTGGTAAATGCATTGCATTCCCCTCCAACCCTTTCTAAGGCAGTATCAAATTCAGGGATATTCTTTGAACCTGAAAACATAAGGTGTTCAAAGTAATGAGCCAAGCCGGATTTACCGGCTTCCTCATTTCTGGAACCTACCTTATACAAAAGGTTGACTACAGCCATTTCTGAAGAATGGTCTTCATGGACCAGTACCTGAAGTCCATTGTCCAGAGTAAAAGATTTATAGTTGATCATAGAATAAAGCCAAAAGTAATAAATTTTCTACCTATCCTGTATCCTTTCAATCAAATTGATTCACCTTTATAGCCTGATTGATCAAGTGCCGCCTTTATTTCCTCCACCTCAGTTTCTCCTTCTACAGTCAAAATCCTATCCGGTGAAGTTAAATCTACCTCCCAATGTTTTACTTTTAAATTGTCCATTGCCGGGGTAATGGCTGCCACACATGCACCACATTTTACATTTGTTTTAAGTTTGACCTGTTTATCCATTTTGCTAATTTTTGTTTTTATAATTCAATCTTCTATTTTATTAAATAAGCCATTTTGGCTATTCTTTGCATGCATTTAGCTAAGCTCTTATCAACTGTACTTCAGCCGTAAACTATTACCGACTACGGATAAGGAGCTAAGGGCCATTGCAGATCCGGCTATCATTGGGTTAAGTAAAAATCCGGATATGGGATACAACAATCCGGCTGCAATGGGTATGCCAATAATATTGTAAATGAAGGCCCAAAATAAGTTCTGACGGATGGTGGCAACTGTGTTTTTACTCAACTTTAATAAATCGGGAATGGCCATAAGGTCGGCATGTATCAGTGTAACCTGAGCCGTTTCCATGGCAATGTCGGTGCCGCCACCCATAGCAATGCCTAAATCAGCTAAAACCAATGCTTCACTGTCATTAATGCCGTCTCCTGCCATACCAACCTTGTGTCCTTTTTCTTGTAATTTTTTTATGTATTCCCCTTTGTCTTGAGGCAGTAAGCCACTTTGAAAGTTGGTTATGCCTACTTCTCCGGCGATGCTTGCAGCTGTTTTTTCCTGATCACCGGTAAGCATGTGAACAGTTATCCCCATTTTAGTTAATTGAGCAATGGCTGCTTTAGAAGTTTCTCTTAGCTTATCAGCGATGGAAACAACCCCCACCACTTCCTTTCCTTTGGCCATGTATACGACAATATTGCCCTGTTCAAGCATTTCATCGGCTGCTTGAGACAGGCTTAGATCGATGCTGCTACCCAAAGACTTCAACCATTTTAAATTTCCGATAGCATATTGCGCTCCATCAAATTGGCCCGTCACTCCCTGGCCGGTAAAGGTTTTGAATGCCGTTAGATTGCCTGATACTTTTTCTTTTGAAAAATAATCCGTAATGGCTGAAGCCAAGGGGTGCTCACTTTTTTCTTCAGCGCCCGAAATACTGCAGCCATGGGCTTTTCATTGACTCCTGATTTCCAAATCACTTTTTGTACACTAGGCTTACCTTCAGTGATCGTTCCGGTTTTGTCCAGAATCAGGCTGTCTATTTTTTTGCCATTTTCAAGGCTTTCGGCATCCCTAACCAAAATTCCTAAGGAGGCAGCTTTGCCGATTCCCACCATTATGGCCGTTGGTGTGGCAAGCCCGAGTGCACAGGGGCAGGCAATAACAAGTACGGTTATGGCAGAGAGCATGCCTCTTAAAATGGCATCATCTGCCCCACTAAGCGACCAAATGATAAAGGTAATCAGTGAGATGGCTAACACGGCAGGGACAAATATTTTTGTAACCTTGTCCACTGTTTTCTGTATGGGTGCTTTTGAACCTTGGGCTTGCTTTACCCTAGCGATTATGCTGGAAAGTAAGGTTTCTGACTTGCTTTTATTGGACTTAAATTCAAAACTCCCACTCTGGTTGATGGTTCCTGCATAAACGGTATCGCCATTGCTTTTTTCTACTGCCAAGGGTTCTCCGGTGAGCATGCTTTCGTCCACATAAGATTGGCCTTGTGTAAGTATGCCGTCCAAAGGGATTTTTTGTCCGGGTTTCACCAAGATGGTTTCACCGGGTAGCACCTCTGAAACATTCATTTGGATGGCTTTTCCCTCCCGGATGACTGTTAAGTCCGTGGGCTGAAGGCCGATGAGATTCTTTAAGGCCTCCGAGGTACCTGCTTTTGCTCTCGTTTCCATTAATCTACCAAGCAAAATAAAAAAGATGATGACGGCAGCCGCTTCAAAGTAAACATGAGGGGTCATTCCACGCGATTCCAGCCAATCCGGAAAAAAGGTGTTAAATGAACTGTAAAGGTAGGCTACTCCAGTACTCAGGGCCACCAGGGTATCCATATTGGTATTTCCTTTCTTGATTTGCTTGTAGGCGTTGATAAAAAAAGCATTTCCGAAAATGGCCAAAATTGGACTGGTCAAGGCCCACATGATCAAATTGGCATACGGTATCTCCGGCCAAACCATGCCAATCAGAAATACAGGGAATGCCAATATTCCTGAGTAAAGGGTTTTCTTTTTAAGTGCTTTTAATTCAGCGGCCTTTATGGCCTCCAAGTCCTCCGGTTTATCTAGGTCTATTAATAAATCATAACCTATGGATTGGATGTTTTTCTTGGCCTCCGATAGGTCCATTCCTTCTTTTTCCAAGGAAATAATGGCAGACTGGTTGGCATAGTTTACACTTGCAGATTGTATGCCTTTTGTTTCTTTTAGCATGGATTCCACACTGACCGCACATGCAGCGCAACTCATTCCGGAAATAGGTACTTCAATAGTCTGGCTCATATATAGAAAGCTTGTTTATTGCACAAAATTACAAAGGGGATGCTGGTTTATTGTTACAAAATTTTTGAAAAAATGTATAACTTGCCCCACCAATTGTTGGCAATTTAGGTGAACTTTACTATCCCTTTGCCCGTTTTAATGGTTTCAATACCTGCCTTTATAAAAATTGAAATTGCATCCTTTATGTTAAAGTCCAGCTTAGACCCGGCCTGTACCGGCCTGTTTTCATCACTTTTTTTAGATTATATTCACAAAGAGGAGTCAGTAAAACAGTTTTATAAGGAGTTTCCCGATTTAGAGCAATTTAAAAAAACTTTGCCCAACAAGCATTTTGAGCAAGAGAAAAGAGACCGCCTTGTCAAAGTGCTGGAAAAGCAATATGAAGGATTTGAAGGTTCAAGGGTTAAGGGCAACATTCAACAATTAAAACAAGCCAATACTTTTACGGTTACCACTGGTCACCAACTAAACCTGATGACCGGCCCTTCTTATTTTATTTATAAGATTGTTTCTACCATTGCGCTGGCAGATAAGCTTAAAAAGGAAAACCCGGATTACCATTTTGTTCCGGTATATTGGATGGCCACGGAAGATCATGATTTTGCTGAAATCAACCATTTTTATTTTGATGGGAAAAATTATGAATGGGAAACGGATCAAAAGGGAGCGGTAGGAGAATTTATATTAGATGAATCCTTAAAAAAATTAATAGGAGAATTACATTTTCTTCCTGAGTTTTTCAAAACAGCCTATACCCAAAGCAAGCTTTTGAAGGAGGCTGTCCGGAAATACGTCCATCATTTATTTGCAGACAGGGGATTGGTGATCATTGATGCCAATGAAAAGGAATTGAAGCAATTGTTTGTGCCTGTCATCAAGGATGATGTTTTGAATGCCACGGCCAATAACATCGTGAATGATTGTAACCGTGCCTTGGAAAATGCAGGCTACTCCACCCAAATATTTCCTAGAGAAATTAATTTTTTTTATATGGAAAAAGGTCGTAGAGAAAGGTTGGTTTTAACAGATGGTTTATTTGAAACCCACGATGGGAAAAACAAATGGGCTGAAGCTGAAATGACTGCGCTTATAGAAGAAAAGCCGGAGAATTTTAGCCCCAATGTAGTCATGCGCCCACTATACCAAGAGGTGATTTTACCCAATTTGGCCTATCTGGGTGGGCCGGCGGAAGTGGCTTATTGGTTTCAACTGAAAAATGTTTTTGCCCATTATTCGGTTGATTATCCATTTTTACTTCCAAGAAATTTTGCTATGATTTTGACTTCTCCCCTACAGCGTAAAATGAATAAGCTGGGCTTGAATGAGAAGGAACTGTTCTTGCCTTTGGATGATTTGCGGATAAAGTATGTAAAAGAAAATTCCGATCAGGACCTTGAACTGCAGGAGGAAAGAGATAAATTAAATCTTATCTATAAGTCTTTAGAAGAAAAGTCTACCGAAATGGATGCTACTTTAACTTATGCAGTTAGGGCCGCCTATAAGCGTAATGAAAAGATTTTAGACCAAGTGGCGACCAAGTTTCGTAAAGCAGAAGAGAAGAAGAAGTCTACAGCCATAAAACAACTAGCAGCCATAAAAAGGGAACTATTTCCCCAAGGAACTTTGCAGGAAAGAAAAATCAACTTTCTGGAGTTCTATTTAAGTAATCCGGAATTTATAAAGGAGCTTTTTGATACCTTTGACCCGTTAAACTTTGATTTTATTCTTCTAAAGGAAAATGGTGACAAAAGAAGTAGTAAGACAGCAACTCAGAAATAGTCGCCTCGCATTGGGGCTTGAGGAGCGTGAAGCCTACTCCCGGAAGATTACTACAAATTGCTTAACTTTCTTAAAGCAATTTCCGGAGATTAGGCATATTCATTTGTTTTTGCCTATAAAAAAACTTCTGGAAGTAAATACGGTACCATTATTGCGATCACTTTTTCAACTGAATTATCATGTGTACAGTTCGATTACTGTTCATAATGCGCGAAAAATGGCTACGGTGAAATTGACCCCGGAAACAGTTTTTGAGAATGATAAGTTGGGCATTCCTGTTCCAATAGATCCGGTTTTGTTAGAAACTCCAAAGCCGGTTGAACTGGTTTTTGTACCCTTGCTGGGTATAGATTCAAGGGGGAATAGAATAGGTTACGGATTTGGGTTTTATGATATGTTTTTTGGAGAACTAAGCGATGGTGTGTTGAAAATCGGACTGTCTTACAATGTGCCGTTATCCGAAGAAATTCCTCATGAACCTCACGATGTTCCCTTGGATGGCTGTATCCACCCTGAGGGGATCACTCTTTTTGAGAACTATTAATTAAACAACTATAATAATGATGAAAAATGTAATGTTTGCCGTGATGGCATTGGTACTCATGTTTTCCTTATCTAATGAAAGTAAAGCACAGGCTTATGATACTGGGGTTGGTTTGCGCTTAGGGGCAAGTAGCGGATTAAGCGTAAAGCATTTTATTAGCCAGGATGCAGCCCTTGAGGGGATTTTGCATACCCGTTGGAGAGGTCTTTTGATTACCGGTCTTTATGAAGTTCACAGGGATATTGAAGACGTAGATGGTTTGAATTGGTTTTATGGAGGAGGAGCCCATATAGGTAGTTGGAACAACAGTTCTAAATATGATTACGATGGATCTACCGTTATTGGTATTGATGGGATCATTGGCTTGGAGTATGTTTTAGAAGAGCTTCCTCTTAATTTTTCACTGGATTTTAAACCTGCTATCAATATAATTAATAATGGAGGCTTCTGGGGTGACGAATTCGCACTATCTGTTAGGTATATATTTTAATAAACGACCTGTTAGCAAGGTGGTATATGGGGTTGTACCATAAAGGAATTACTTTTTTTGAGCCGGTCATCATTTTTTTTGCTATCCACCAAACCCCTTCAAGGAAGTTCTTCTCTTGGTTTTATCAAAACCAAGAGAAGAACTTACCTGAAATAGGCAATATATCCTCTATTATGTGCTGAAATCGCTTCAAGGTCAATCCCTTCGCCCCTGTTTACAATTTCACCTCAGGCATGCTATGCTAAAATATCCTAACTGATTGATATTCATGTAATTGCACACTTCCTTGAGAAGCTTAGGAAACCCTAATATCCGTTTTAACCAACCTTATCTTTTGTAATTAAAATGGGCTTTTGAATTTTTCAACTGTTAATATAATTTGCCTCTATCGGGATTTAGTGGCTGCCAAATGCTTTTTCAACCAATCCTCCTATAAGTGAAAAAATCGACTTTTAATTTCCTTGTATTATGACTTATCAGTCGCTCTTGGGTGATTTTCATTAGCTGCATAAAACGCCACATCGTTCTCTATAAAGAATTCAACCCCCTCCTATAGTAATGGCTTCCCGGGTTCCTTAATGGTGCATATGTTCTTTTCAACGCTTTTAGGATTATTTTGGAAAAGCCTTAAAGGTTATCGATGTAAACCTAGCGGTCATTCCCTATTGCCATAATAACAATAAAAAAAACAATTCAATTTAATGTGTTGAATTGGTTTAATGTGTGAAAAAGTTGGTGTGAAAAACAGATTAATTGAAATAAAATATTTTGTATTATAAAATTTGGTTTTCGAATAATAAAAAGAACTTTGTGCTGCTTAATAAGTGGTTTTGTTTATCAATTTTTTTTAAACCTAAAATTGTTTTCTAAATTTAGACTTGAAAACCAACCAATAGTAAACCCGTCCCTCATAATAGCGGTATTGACCGATCTTTTTCACCAGTTGGTCGATTTTTCTCCTAAAAAAAATTAAAAATGAGGACTTTTGGTGTATGATAAAGTTGATCGATAGGTCACTTTACTTTTTTTGATACAGTAAACAACAGAACAATGAAAAACAGCAAAACAACTTTGTTGTCATACTTGGCATTGATTGTCCTCGTAATGACCCTTAATTCTTCTTGCGTGAATGAACAGATAGAAGAGAGCACTCAGCAAATCACTCCTACAGGAGAAACAATTGACGATTTAGTGGTTTCCGCATTTTTTGACTGGGAAACTACAGAAGAGCTTACCGTAAGCATTGATGGTTTACCCGTGGATGTAGGAGTTTATCAGCGGCTTTCTTTAACAACTGATGCTGGAAGAGAGATTTTTGGAGGCATGCATCGCATGCATGAAGATTTTGAGATGAGTTTTGATCTCCCTAAAGGAGTTGGCGAAGTAAGGATGAAATATGGTGCGCTTGAAAAAGTAGGGACTGTTGAAGGCCGTAAAGTGTCGTTTGATTTTTTTATTGAAGATAATGCAAGCGATATTGAATCCTAATTTTGTAATCCTAATCATTAAGTTTTTAAAAATTTTATCATGAAAAGATTTATTTTATTGTTTTCGCTATTAGGGTTGGTTTTTTTTCAGACCCATGGACAAGAGAATTACGTAAAAAACGATGCTGAACTAGGAGACAGGAGCCATTATTTTTCCTTATGTTGGGGAATGGGAGCTGTGACTGTCAGTGATAATAATGCGACTTTGCTAAACGGGGATTTTAGTATGCGGACCAATCAGTTGACCGATAAATCCAATAAAGCAACTTGGATCAAAAGCCCATGGATGGTTATGGAAGCAGGGGAAATTAGTTTTGTAACCAGATTAGACGGAAATGCTGGAGGAAACAGGGGTATTTTGATTCAGTATATTCCATTTGATGCGGACATGGATTATGGTGAAGGTGAAGAAGTTGAGTTTGATTCCTTTTCTTTTCCACATCCGGTGAACAAGCAAACAACAGTTCATAAAGTAACAGCTAATATTCCGGAAGCGATTGTAGGCAAGACGGTTAAAATTTTCATCAGTTTCACAGGAACCGGAGGTTCTGCCAGAGCTGGATTGGATGATTTGGTTATTCCGGGCAAATATGCTGCCGACCCCTCTTATAACTGTATGCCGAAAGTAGAAAAGCAGGATAAGGACGGGGATGGCGTTGTGGATGCTGAAGATGATTATCCTGAAGATAAATACAAGGCATTTGACAACTACCTTACCTCTAAAAGCGCAGCAACCCTTATGTTTGAGGATCTTTGGCCTGCTAAAGGAGATTATGATTTCAATGATTTGGTATTGGATTATATGATCAATAGAATTACAGATGCTTCCGGTGAGATAGTGGAAGCAGTGATAGATCTTTTGCCAAGAGCAGCAGGAGCAGGCTATTCCAATGGTTTCGGTATAGAGTTTACTGGGATTGCACCAGACCAGGTTTATAAGGTGGTAGGTTCAAAAATTAAATCCAATAGCATCCATAAGTTTTTGGACAATGGACTTGAAGCAGGAAATGAATATGCTACAATTATCGCATTCGATGATGTTGACAATGTGCTAACGCATCCGGGTGGAGGATCAGTTGGCATCAATACGGATCCCAGTTTCCCTATGCAGTCTGTTGAGAAAATGCAAATCATCATGTACATCAAAGATGGTGAAAATGCGAAAGGACATATCCAACTGGATGAGCTAAAAATGGATCATTTCAATCCATTCTTGATCGTCAATCAGAAGCGAGGTGTTGAAATCCACCTTCCCGGCAAAAAACCAACTGCACAG
>NZ_CAXBOC010000132.1:0-11472 GCF_963976465.1 uncultured Cyclobacterium sp.
GCGAAGCATTCCGCGACGTTCAGATACAAGGGCACTGTCCTTGGATACGAATTCAATGGCCCAAGGAGTTTTGATCGCATCCACTACCCATTCCTCAATTTGTAAATCATATTTTTCAGATTGGATATGCTGTGGAATGGATCGATCGATATTCGGTTGAATTTCCTGTGCGTCGGAAATATAATCCACCAGAGACCTAATTTGTTCTTTATTTAAAACCTGGTTCCAGGCAATCATTTCTGTTCCGGGAATCCCAAAAGTGATATTTCTTGTCATCAAGCTTCTGCTTCTACCGTATTTCCATGCCGTTTTGATTAGGGAACTGGCTGAATTGCCTTCTAAATTAGCTCCATGACATCCTGCGCAGTAAGTTTTGTACAATTTTCCACTCTCTTGTGCAAATCCACTTAGAGCTAAAAAAGAAAATTGTAGAACCAACAACGCGAGTATTTTGATGACCTTCTTCTTCATTAATTGATCTGTAGGTGACATTATGAATGATGGAATATACTATTTTTGGCTGGTGTATCCAATTTTGGTTTGCAAGGTCCATTCCAACTTTAATTGAAAAAGTTTGAATAGACCCAATTTAACATTCGGGAATATTTACAGAAATTTTGGCTAAACCTCCTTCGGAAGTTTCTTTGTATTTGGATTTCATATCAAGGGCCGTTTCCCACATTACTCGAATAATATTGTCCAAATTCAAGCGTGCAGCAGAAGCGTCGCTATCCAAAGCCATATTTGAGGCTGTAATAGCCTTAATTGCCCCCATGCTATTTCGCTCAATACAGGGAATCTGTACCAAGCCCCCGATGGGATCGCAAGTCATGCCCAAGTGGTGTTCCATGGCGATTTCGGCAGCCTGACACACCTGTTCTTTGGTTCCTCCAAGCGCTTCAGTTAGTGCTCCTGCTGCCATAGAGCTGGATACCCCTATTTCTGCCTGACAGCCACCCATAGCCGCAGAGATCGTTGCCCCTTTTTTATAGAGGGTACCGATCTCTCCGGCAGTGAGAATAAATTTCACTATTTCATCTTCTCCAAAATTCGTGGTAAAACAATGGGCGTACATCATTACTGCAGGAATTACGCCTGAGGCACCGTTGGTAGGGGCAGTAATGATCCTACCAAAAGAAGCATTTTCTTCATTTACGGCCAGAGCAAAAACACTTATCCATTTATTTACGGTATCAAAATCCTTTGGCCCATTTTTAATGGCTTTGATCCAGTCAGCTACCTTATCAAAATTTTGGTCCTGCAAAAACTTTTTGTTCAGGTCGTAAGCTCTTCGCCTTACTTTCAGCCCCCCGGGTAGTATTCCGGATTTATTAACACCTCTAAAAATGCAATTTTTTATTTCCTCCCAAATATAAAGGGCTTGTTTTCTGGTTTCAGCTTTAGTTTGCCAAGCTGTTTCATTGAGCATTACCAGTTCAGAAATGCTGAGATTTAAGCGCTTGCAATTGTCTAAAAGGTCTTTCTGGGAGTAGCATGGGTACTTGCTGGTTATGGGATTTGTTGCCACATGTCCCGTATTTTGTTTCACCACAAACCCTCCCCCTACAGAGAAATATTCCTGAGATATTAAGGAACCATCTTTTAATGTGGCTTCAAATCGCATTCCGTTTGGATGATACTCCAGGCTTTTGCTGTAATCAAAAAGGATGTGTCTTTCATAATTGAAATAGATGGAATGCTTAGCAGAAATGGAGATACTACCTTGACTTTTAATTCCTTCAATCTTTTCACCAATTTTATCAGTGTCAATGGTCTTAAAATCTTCATTTGAGAGGCCAAGAATGACGGCAATATCTGTTCCATGCCCTTTTCCTGTCTTGGCCAGTGAGCCAAAGAGACTGGTACAAATCTCAGTGACCTTATGAAGCTGATTATTTTTTCTTAAATGGTCTAAAAAAAATAGGGCAGCTCTCCAAGGGCCCATGGTATGTGAGCTGGACGGTCCTATGCCTACCTTTATAATTTCAAAAATACTTATTGACTCCATATTGATTTTGGACCTTACCAATTACAATTAATAATGTCATGTAATTTACGCCTAAGGATCCAATAGGTAAAATTCTTATGGGGTTTTAATTGATTTAACACTCATTGGGTCAAATCATTTATTAATTTTAGCCTAAACAGAAAATTTATCCTTTTTCCAATTCAATGGGTTGGTGGAAATGTAATGTTGAATTCTTTCGAATGAGGCAGAATTCCTGATGATATGGTCGTGAAATCTGGCCTGGCAGGAAAAATTGGCATTTATTAATCGTGCCTGTTTGGTAACAGCAGATTTGTAGGAACGAATAATCGTTGAAATGCTGCCTGGTTTAGGTGATATTTTTGACATTTTTTCATTTATGGGTCTGGTTGGCGCGGTAGATACGTTGCATTGCAACGAATCTATCGGGGTGAATTGATCATGTTTAATCACCAATATACCATGGGTATGATTGGGCATCACAACGAAATTTGCCTATTTAACAAACGGAAAATGTTTGGGTATTTCCATCCAATATTTGTGGGCGATTTGGCCTAATTCATTCAATTGCATCGTAGCATCCACAATTTTCCCAAAAAAATGTCCCCTATTTTTTGTACAGAAGGTTATAAAATAGGCACCGTTTTTACGATAATCATATCCGGGTAAACGAATAGATCCTACGCGGTATTTATTTTGGTATTTGTCCATTTTATTTTTGGCAAATTTTTATACACAGCCTTCCATCTACCCCCTATAGATAGCCCTTGGATAATCTGACATTCTGATATTGTCTTTCTTTAACTCATTCAATGCATTCTTCGCAATCCATTTTGCCGCAGGGCTTTCAATTTCCAGTATTTCTTGGGCTACAAGGATAGCTTTTTTGTTCAGGTCGGGGTTTCTTTTTCCAATATTGCGCAAAGCCCAATTCACGGCTTTTTTCACATAGATTCTTTCATCATTGGCCTCCCGTATGATGATGGGAAAAAAGGATTCAAAAACCGCATTTCCTGACAGTTTATCTGCCATGCAGAAGGCAGCCATAATTGTGAAACCTGCTCTTTTTTCAAACTCAGGTTTCCTTTTTGTCCATTCAAAGACCTTTTCTAGGGCAAAATCACTTTTAGCAAATAAACCCATAGAAAAGCTATCACAAACCTCCCAGTTCTCAAATGTCTTCACCCACTTTTCCATCAATGCTTCGGTAAGGTCCTTGGGTCGAAATATTTTGCTACATAAAATCCGCCCTTCGTAAATACCACTATCAAAAAGCTGCAAGCCAAGTTCATTGTCCTTTCCGATATCCCTGGCTATCTTTTTTAATTCAGCATGGTAAATCCCCAAAGAATTATTAGAGACTATCCCAAATTTCTTTTTCTTAAAAATGACTTTCTCTGGATTTTGAAGCGCATAAAGCCGGTCCACGATTTCCTTGTAAGTTACTGGTTTTTATATTTTTAAATTGATATTATCCGCCTAAATCCTAAATTTCACCCCAAAATTCCAAAGCATTAATAATTAACACTTAACCATTAACACTTAACGATTAACAACTAACCAACAATAATTAACAATTATTCATTAATAATTATCATGAATAAAATAAAGCAATTTTTGTAACTCCTTCTTTTGCACGCTTGAACTCCCGGTGTAATTGTTGAAAAAGGTGCTGAAAAGCAGGGTTTTGCCACTTTTGGTAAGGAGAAAGCCACTGAGAGCAGTGCTCATTGCCAGGGTGCCTGTTTTGGCGTAAATGTATGCGGGCTGACCGGGGTCGGCAGGGTACCAGTTGCGGATGGTGCCGGATTCTCCACCCGCCGGGAAGTAGGCTTTGATTTTTTCCATAGGCACTTCAGTATGGATTTTATGCAGCAACTTTATGACTGACCGAGGGGTAAACATATTCTGTGGAGAAAGACCTGACCCATCCACCCATTGGGGCTCATCAGGAAGATCTGCCAAATAATGTTCCTTTGCATAGGAGATGCCCCCTCGGATATTGATTGAATCCAAGACTGCATCAGAGACAAGAACCATCAGCTGTTCTGCTAAAAAATTATCACTGATTTTCATCATTTGGGCATACAAACTGTCCGCCTTTACAGTAGGCAATTTTTCATGTGAGGATTTGGAGTAATCCGTATCTTTTATGAGTGTAATTTGCTTTCCTACTGCTTCCTGAAGGAGATTTCTGGTCAAATTTGCAGAGGTAATAAATGGTTTATCAGTCGCAAAGGCCAAGCTGTCCTTTTCTTTATTTATGGCATATTCATAAGTGTTTTTCTCAAAGTCCCTTTGAATAAAATAGTTGCCGGAATGGGTTTGTGAGGAAGGCATTAGGGGTAAAAGCACTGATTTTGGATAGGGCGTTGCTTCCGCTAACTCAGCTTTTTTAGAATAGCGCAAAACATTTCCATAAATGGGCATGGCGGATCTTTCGGCAGCAAAATAGTAAGGAAACCAATTCCAAGACCATCCGGGCCCATAGCTCGAAAGCCGCTCAAAATTATTTACCATAAACAACTTCTTGTCTGCATTTTTAAGAAAATTGATTGCAGTACTGTCTTTAAAGTCAGGGTGCAAAAGTGAGGGGTCTCCCGTTCCCCAGAAAATAAGAGAATCTCCTTGGTAGGTATAGTTTAGCCCATTGATATACCCATCACCCAAGGCTTTGTAACTGGAATAAAAGGTAAATATTTTGGTATTGGAGGCTGGGATAAAGTATTTGGCCTCGTTTAATTTTACAAGTGTTTTGTCCTTTACCGGATCATATAGCATAAAGCCCATGTGACCTTTTTCAAACACATCAGAGGTACGCACCGTTTTATTGATTTTTTGGACGGTGCAGGAGAAGAAGAACAAGAAGCACAACCATTTACAGTTTTTCATAGGAAAAGTCTTTGCGGAATACATTTCGATTTGGCTGTTAAGCCATAGGAAAAGTAATATTTTCTAGCCAATCTAGGAAGTGATTTTGGTATTTACTGGTCAATGATGGGGGTAAGGTTATTGCTCAATTTTTCTACCAATTTTCCCTCAGGTGATATTGGCGGTATTGTTGTTTTTTTGCAACAATACTTACAAAATCTTGGGTATAATGTTCAATAAATAAGCGGTTAGACCCTTGGCTATAAATATATCGCCCATTCTGGGCTGGAAATTTGATAATAAAAGCCCCTCTATTTCAAAATAGAGGGGCTGGAATTTTTATTCGTCCCACCAGATTCTATCCAGTAGGGTGACATCAGGCACGTTACTGCCATTCCTACTCACTTCATTGTCTGGATAGGCCAGTCTTCTGATATACTGTCCATTGAGATTACCATTCAAGTTTTCAGGCAAAGTCATGTCCTTGTATCCATAATCAAACCTTCTGGCATCATTCCAGGTTTCAGGGTGGAGAAAAAGTGCTACCCATTTTTCTTTCATGATGTCATCCAGTGTAAGTGATGCTGCTCCCATGCTCACTTCCGGGCTATTGAGGTAAGCCATTTTATCATCATCGCTTACTTCTAGCATGTCCATATGGGCTTCAATTCCTTCAAGGTAAGCGCTGTAGGCTGCCTGGGGATCGGAGTCCAAAGCTACTTCAGCCTCAATAAACTTTTGTTCAGCATAGGTTGCGATTAAAAGTGGAGACTGTTCAGAGGTATAATATTGACCGGGGATCAAGGTGGATCTGGCACCTTGCTCAGGTGCATTTCCTCTGCCAGCTCCATTGGTTACTCCTACGTATTCTCCATCATCCGTAGCACCAATCATCAATGACATCCGTGGATCAACTACTTCATAGGATGTTCCATCCAATGTTTCTATAAACTGAGTAGATATCCAACCGTCTAAAAGCAAATTTTCATTGTTTATGGCTACTTGTGCCCAAGGATTGAATCGCTGTTCAAAGAAGATCACCGTGGCGTCATCGTCATTACTCGTCATGCCACTAGCCAAAGCGGTCAAAATAGCTTGGGGATCATAGGTAGTTGTCCCTTTTGTATGCAACATAAACCTGGCTTTAAGCATATTGCCGAATTTTATCCAAGAAGAAACGTCTCCATTAAAGATAAAGTCGTCATCTCCCAATGAAATAGAGGTAGTACCGGAGAGGTTTTGGATGCCTCGATCGAGTAAGCTGAATACTTCAGAATACAAGGCTTCATCGTCATCATAAGTAGGAGTAACAGAACTAAAATCAAAACCCTCAGAGTATGGAACGTCTCCAAATACATCCACAGTCATTCCCAGGTTTAATGCCATCAGGATTTGTCCGGCCCCAAGGTAGTGTCCGGCATCTTCTTCTTCGGCCTTTTGCATCAGATCTGTCAAATCGGTCATTACGTTGAATAAATCAAACCAAAGACCGCTATAATTACTTGCCTCCATTATATCAGAAGCACCTGCCGGATTTGGGGAGGCAAGGTATTGGACGTAGTTGGAGGTGATGCTACCAATGGCCTGCACATTGAGAGAGGTCTCATAGGTGGCATTGGTCATCAGCCCGGATATTGGTGCATCCTGTGGGTTGTTAGGATTTTCATTAACATCGAGAAAATTCTCGCATGAGCTTAACGCTAAAAAAAGCATCAGGCCAAATATAGTATATATCGCTTTCATAGTTGCAGTTTTTATAGTCCAAGGTTCAGGTTAAAGAAAAAGCTCTGTACACCGGGATAACCCAGCCCTGTGAAACCAACAGCATTGCCACCAGCACCTGCAGAGAAGGATTCCGGATCAAATCCATCCCAAGGGGTATAAAGAATGATATTATTGGCAGCAACAGAAACCCGAGCAGTCCTAAAGGGAGTGTTTTCCAGCAAGTTCGAGTTTAAATTATAGGCTAGTGTGATGTTTCGTAATTTGATAAAACTGGCATCGCTCACAAAGTTCTCACTAGTAGTTCGGTAGTAGTTTCTCCAATAGCCGGCGCCATAATTGACTCCATCCGGACCCTCGCCTTGGCCCAGCCATACTTCCTTGGTGTTGGTAGATCCATCTGCCAACACACCTTCAAAAACCCTAAAATCTTCACGTGCTTCAGTAAATTCATTTTTACCAAATGCAGAAAGGAAATTTGCGTACTGATTATATTGTTCCAATCCGGTTCTGAAGTCGATTAGGAAGGACAATTCAAAGTCTTTATAGGTGAAATCATTTCTAATGCCACCAATCCATTTTGGCACGGCGTTACCCAAAATAAGTTGGTTTCCTGTTCTCACCGGAAAACCATTGGTACCAATTATTATAGGAAGGCTACGGTCCAGGAATATATTGTCCGGATCAGCGCCTAATCTTTCGTAAGAGCTTCCAAAAATATTTCCATAGGCTTCTCCTTCAAGCAATTTCATTGTAACAGTAGATCCGGCATATCCGTATTGGCTACCAACAACGATCTCATCAATGCCTTCTTTGATAGCTTTAATCTCATTATTATTAATGGACAAGTTGGCACTGATGTTCCAACTGAAGTCATTGGACTCAATGGGGCTTCCTCCTAAAATAAACTCAAACCCACTGTTTTGAATTTCTCCTGCATTGGTGATATAGGATGAAAAGCCTGTGGCATCCGATACCGGAACAGGGATAATTTGATCCTTAGCATTGGACTTATAATAAGTAACATCAAAGTTTGCCCTGTTGTCTAAAAAGGCTGTTTGTAAACCAAATTCGAGGGATGTGGTTTGTTCAGGCTTTAAGGCCAAATCTCCATAGACCGAATTTCTGGTAAATCCCACCTGACCATTCAAAGGAAAAATAGAAGGAGAAACATAGGTGGCACCCAAAATATGCGGATCTGTATCTTTACCTACCTGGGCCCATGAAGCTCTCAATTTACCAAAGGTGAACCAGGAGGGTAAGGCTATATTTTCACTAAACACATAACCCAAATTAAAAGATGAATAGAAAAAGGAATTATTGTCCTTAGGTAAGGTAGAAGAGATATCATTTCTACCTGTAATATTTAGGAAAAGGTAGTTATTATAGTCTACCATCAGGTCTCCATAAAAACCTACCAGTCTTCTGATACTCTTGCCTTGACTGGCAAAAATTTGGGAAGCGGCACTTAAATTGTAAAACTCCGGAATCACAAAATTCTCTCCCCGAGCGGTCACCCTGTCATATTTACGCTCAAAAATATCATTTCCTAACCTCAAGCTGGTATTCAATGATGTACTAAATTCTTTTTTTAGGGTAATGTAGAAATTGGAAGTAAGGTCTCTGCTGTTGATCCTGGTCTCTTCTAAATATCCGGTAGAGCTTAGCGGAACTTCTCCATCAATGCCTTTTGGTCCGGGTGTAATTTCTGTCCGTTGATCACTGTAGAAGTCATTTCCTAGTCGATAAGAAAAAGACAACCAGTCCGTAGGCATGTAATTTAAGTTAATGTTTCCAATTACCCGGTTTACATTGTCTTCATAGGTAGCAAAACGCGCATCATAGATTGGGTTGGTATTGGAATAGGTTCTCATGGTACCATCCTCATTGATATAATCTCGTACATCGGTCGTTTCAGACCAATACATCATCCGTTCCATAAAACGATCATGAGGTACCCTATTACCTCCGGAGTTGCTATAATTGACAGATCCTGAGAAATTAAACTTTTCAGAAACCTTTACACTTCCGGATAGTTTGGCAGTGGTTCTTCCCCAAGTAGAAAAAGGTATGATTCCCTCTTGTTTTAAATTACCGAAGGAGCCGTAGAAGGTAGCTTTTTCATTGCCTCCCGAAATACTTATATTATTATCTATTTGCACTCCTGTGTTAAAAGCCCTGTTCCAGTTGTCTTGATATTTGTGGTCAGAAACAGTTTGCTGCACCTCTGAAATAGGAGCTCCCCATGAAGGCCAGAAACTACTGGGTTGGTACACTCCACTAAAACCTTGTCCATATTCGTCTTGTAACTTTGGTAGCTGGTTCAAAGTTTCAAAACCAACAGAACCGTTGTAATTAACCCTCACTTCACCTTCTTTGCCTTTCTTTGTAGTGACAATTACAGCACCATTGGCTGCTCTCACTCCATACAAAGCGGTAGCCGCTGCCCCTTTCAATACAGAAATTGAAGCGACATCATTGGGATTGAGGTCTGCCATTCTATTGGATAGCCCCCTGGGGGTACCTGTTGATTCTATGGTAGAGTTATCCACCGGCACTCCATCCACTACAAAAAGCGGTTGGTTATTGGCTCCAGGATCTAGTGAATTAATTCCTCTGATGATGATTCGTGCAGATTGACCGGGAGCACCACCTGAATTGGTTATCTGTACCCCTGCAGCCTGCCCTTGAAGTGAACTTACAAGATTGGGTTGTTTTACCTTGGTAATGGCTTCGGCATCAATATTTTGAGCAGAATAACCCAGTGATTTTTTCTCCTGTGAAATACCAAATGCCGTTACAATGAATTCATCCAAGCCCTTTGCTTCGGATTCCATAACTACGTTTAGGGTCTTCTGCGTACCCACAGTAATAGATTGTGAGGCATAGCCAATATAGGAGAAAACCAATACGGTGTTCTGATTCGGTACATTGATGCTAAAGTTGCCATTGATATCAGAAACTGTACCTGTTCCTGTGCCCTCGGCTACAATGCTGACTCCGGGAAGCCCTTCAGGGTCTTCTGCAGCGGTAACTTTTCCCTGAATATTAATTTGTTGGGCCACAAGTGTCCCATTTAATATCAGAAAAAGCACCATTAGTAAATAGTAGGTAGAAATTTTCTTCATAGAATTAATAGATTTAATTGATGAAAATTATACAATTCAAATATTCCCGAGTTTTTATCCAAAAGGGAGAATTTAGTTAGTAATTTTATAGAAGTGGCCTAAAATATTATCCAAAATGCTAATTTTTTCCCTAGGATTTTACTTTTGGGCTTATTTGAAATGATGAATTACCAATTAAGTTAGTTATAATAATTTAATATCTTGGCTAAAGCCAAAAAAATTACTGAAAAATTAAGCTTGTAAATATAGGTTAACATTAATTTATGGAAGGTTGATTGAAATATGTAGCGGTATTTGTTTGTGTATAGGATAGCTGAGGGATATCCAATTTTAAAACAACCCATTATCCTCCTGTAAGCGGATTTCTAAACTCACTCATTAGAAAATTGATATATTTGAATATGAAGGAGAATAAAAAAGTCAGCCATATCAATACCTTGGAATTAATTAACGCTGAAAATTTAGATGAAAGGCAAGCGCAATTAATTGAGCTGGCCATTAAGGCAACAGAAAATGCCCATGCACCATATTCTAATTTTCGGGTAGGTGCAGCTGTAATATTAGCGGATGGACAGACCTTTTGGGCAAATAATCAGGAGAACATTTGCTACCCTGCAGGGATTTGTGCAGAGAGGGTTTTATTAACCTATACCCATGCCAACTTCCCAAACTTAAAACCGTTAACACTTGCAATAGCAGCCATGAAAGCCGACAATACAGGGCTGGCTACAGTTACTCCATGCGGATTGTGCAGACAGACCATTAGCGAATATGAAATGAAATTTGGCAGTCCAATAGAGTTATTGATGCTTCGTGCAGATAGGAAGGTTATAAAAGCTAAAGGGATTGATCAGCTGCTACCTTATAAACTTGAAAATTTAAACGAGTAATGGTTCAAAAAGAGCTGCATTTTCAATCCAAGCATACTTTTTCACTTAGCCGGTTGCCTACAGGAGAAGAAAACACTGTCTGGATTGTTTTTCATGGATATGGCCAATTGCCTAAATTTTTTCTTAGAAAATTTAATCCATTATTTGATGAAAGTACTTTAATAGTGGCTCCTGAAGGACTCAACCACTTCTATCTTCAAGGCTTTTCAGGAAGGGTTGGGGCCAATTGGATGACCAAACACGAGCGGGAAATTGACATTGCCAATAGCAATGCCTACCTCAATGCAATGATGGATGAACTGCTCAGTAAATATGAAAAAACACCGCAAATAAATGTATTGGGGTTTTCACAGGGGGCTGCCACAATGAGCCGTTGGGTTTGCCAATTAAATCTTGAACTCAATAAAGTGGTTTTTTGGGCCGGTGCACCTGCCTATGACCTGGATACTGCACAAATGTTTGAAAGGCTTAACAGCAGCCAGATCATTTTAGCATTGGGAGACAATGACCCTTTTCTGCAATCCAAAATTTACTCCCAAGTAGAAAATCGGCTTTCAGAGGCGGGTTTTGCCAACTTTAAAGAACTTAGGTATAGTGGAGGCCATGAAATAGACCCGGGATTGCTCAAAGAAATATTTTTGATGTAATTTTGCCCAATGAGGATTTTGTACAACCTGGGAATGATTTTGCTTGATGGGCTGATGAAGATTGGCAGTAAAAGATCTGCGAAGCTCAAGCTAGCCGTAGATGGAAGAAAAAACACCTTTGAAGCGGTAAAATCATTTCGGAAAGCAAGCCCGAGCCCTTTGGCTTGGTTTCATGTGGCCTCTCTTGGAGAATATCTTCAGGCAAAACCGGTAATTGCCGCATTTAA
>NZ_CAXBOC010000133.1:0-11460 GCF_963976465.1 uncultured Cyclobacterium sp.
TAATCCAATCGTTTTTGTTGAGTTCGAAGCGTTGTATTCGAATAAAAATATATCATCTGGATTGGTAACTTCTACATCAGCTTCATTTATTTCCAGATCATCAATCCAATATTCCCAACCCCCTACATCAGAGATAAACATTACAACAGGACTAGAGACATTTGCATAAGGTTTAATCAAGACAGAATATTCCTTAACTTCTGTGTCCAGCTCTACTGCGGTACTTGGTGAAATAATTTCCCAAGGCGACCCTGCATATCTTAAAACTACCCTTAGGTTACCTTTTTTGTTACTTTTTGCTTTAAATTTAACTACATAATTTTTATCCTCAGAGACACTTCCAATTCTAACCAAAGCTGATGAATAGCCTGGGCTTTTTACCTTAATAGAGCCTCCGCTTATTCCATTGGAATCCCAAGATTGGGTACATTCATTACAGTTAAAGTCAGAGATATTAGAGTCGAAAAAAATGTTATCATACAACCAGCTGCCTAAAAATTTAACAAAATTAAATTGTATTATTTCATTCAAGGCTAAGATTGATGAAGAGATGTCTTTCTTGAAAGTTTCTTTCCATTCTTGTATGTTTTGAATTTTGATTTGTTTTTTATCGTCTTTATAATAGGTGAGATAAATACTGTGATTATCACCTAATGGTCGAGCAAAATAATTGTTGTTAAATGTTCCAAAACTATTGATGTCATCCTTGTAAGAATTGATGCGGTAAGAGTATTGATCTGCAAGTTTTGAGAAAAAGATGTTATCGGTAATATCGACATTTCTTGTGTCTGCACCTCTTTGACTGTTTCCTATTAATGCTTGAATAGTAGAGTTATAAAAAGTATTTTCTTTGATAGCGATGTTGAATGTGTTAGAGGCTTTAATTCCAGAATAATCGGTATTTGCAATGGTGTTTTTGGTTACGATTACACCGTTTACATTATCATCTAGGAAAATTCCACTTCCTTGTGGCGAATAGGTTGGGGAATCATGGTGTGGAGTCCCATTATTAGTTGCTTTTCCATCAACAATTATATTCCCTTCTATCACCCTATTGGTGAAAGTAGTAATGCTGCTTCCACCAAAAGTGTAAATTCCACCACAATCATTTTTTAACTGGCAAAATTTCTGGATTAAATTATTTTTAACGGTAATGTTGTTTCCAACAAAATGAATACCGTTAAACCCTATTTGGTTGATTACATTATTTTCAACCAATACATTTTTTCCTGAAACAAAAATGCCATTTCCATTATTGTCCTGGTTTTGTCCTCCTCCCGGAAAAGGGAAGGTATTTTCAATATGGTTGTTTTGGATTACGGTATTTTCATTACCATACCTTAAGTTCAACCCTGTATTTAATGAATGTTTTACTTTTGTATTAGTTATTTTTAAGCCATCTATATTTAAAGAAGTTATTCCATTTTCGCCGGAGAATTCTACCTCTGAATTATTGATGACTACATCACTTCCTTCTCCTACATATATGGCATCATTGTTGGCCCCTTTAAAATGAATGCTCTGGATCGAAATATGATCTACGTTATATGACTTTACTAGCAGATTCTCTAAGGTGCTTACATAAACCTCATAGTTATTAGGGTTATAACCTCCAAAGTATACATTTAGTTTACGGTGGCTATTGTAATACCACTCTCCAAATTGATCCAATGTTGATAAGTGATTTTGAATAAAAAAACCATAACCATTAGTGGGTTCGTATGCACCAGAACCAGAGTAGTGAATGGTATTTCCTGAGTTGGACTTTATGGTGTGTCTATCTAAAATCCATTGATTTTTTCTAATTACTATTTCCCCATTCGTGAAATTTGGGGCACCGGATAATTCATTACTATTTATCGTAGTGTTTCCTGAAGAAGATGAAACTGATAGGTAGCCTCCATTTTTAGCATCTCTATTGGGGTATCTCCCCTTTTCCTGAATTTTGTCATCTATTATCACAATGTTGGTTGTAAAATTAGGAAAGGAATTTGTGCTCTCAAATTTACCATTTCCTATGGACTTCCAACCAGTTACTTTTTCAAAAGACGTGATTATTGGTTTTTCCCCTGAACCATATGCATCTATTTTTATGGGGTTTCCTGGAGATCCTCCTTTACTTATTTTTATGGTTCCATAAAAAATATCTCCTCTTTTAAAATAAATCGCATCACCAGGCTCTAAACTGCTGAAAATGGCATTTAATTTGTTGATAGATTTCCATGGGGTTTCGGGGTTTTGTGCCTCCGATTTACTTCTTGAGTCATTACCAATTTCAGTTGAAAAATAATAATCTGTTGCAGTAGCCTTTATACTTAGTAGAAGTAAGCTAAAACAAAAGGCAAATCTTAGTAAAGGTTTGTTCATTGAAACTTGTATTTAGTCGGTGGTTGGTTAATATTTTAAGCAACTAAGGTTTGATATATCTACACTAATGCCCATAATCTTTTGATTAGGACAAAATATTGTACTAGTGAAGTTTTAAAACAGGCCACTTCATCTCAAATCGACTCCCTACTAGCTAAATTTTTTAACTCGCACTTGATTAATACCATCGCTTGGGTAATTAAAGATATGCGACGGTATAGATGTGCTATGAAATTTCGTACCAAAATTTCATATCGTATTTCATTTTAGTCGGTCAGTATTATAAATAGTTGGAATAGTTGGCTGGGAAATACTGATAATTAATTTTGCATATAAATTTAAGCATATAATACTAATAAAAATGCATTTAATATGCAAAGAGTTGGTTTATATTTTTTTATTTTTTTTCTCTTGCTATATCTTTTTGGTCTTTAGATATTTAGCTTTATGTGGGTTGAACCCACAATCTGGTTATTTCTGCAACAAGTTTATAAATTTATTTTCAAAAGAATAAATTATTTATTAAAAATTACTGTGAAGTTTTAAGATTATTTGAGATGTATAGGTGATTTGTTTTAATTTTCGTAAAAAAACCAATTTATTTACTTAATAATGCAATTCAGAAAAATTTTTTTTAAATCGAAAAAGTAATGACAGTCGGCATTACCGTTATAAATACAGTGTTTTTATTCTTAATGCTAAAAACACCCCATGCACAGGGTGGGACATGGGGTGTTATCTAATTAAAAGGAACTAAGAATCAATCCGTCTATTCCTAGCATAATGCTATTGTATGGGTGTGGATTAATTTTTTATCGGTAGCTTGAATTTGCTTAATCATTTAAGCTTTCAGTTTCCTGATCTTTTGCATCAATTGAAGCGTTTTCGATTTTTAAGTTTTGACCATTTTCGTTCCTCAAGTACAAGGTACGTGTAGGGAAAGCAATAGAAATACCCATGTTTTGGAATTTGTCAAATATTTCGAAATTGATCTGCTGTTGGATATCCATATAAGTGTTGTATGCAGCGTCTTCTATATAGTAAACAACTTCAAAATTAAGGCTTGAATCTCCAAACTCCTTGAAATGTGCCCGGTCGAAAGTAATGGGTTGTTGATGGTTTACGATCTCCTTTAAAATTCCGGGTATTCTTTTTAGGTCCTCATTGTTTGTTTCGTAACTTACCCCAACTCCAAAGAGGATCCTCCTCCGTTGCATTTTCTTGTAATTGTGAATTCTTGAGCTTGTCAAGTCGCTATTTGCGATGACTAGTTGTTCGCCGGAGAGGGTTTTTACTCGTGTGGTTTTTATACCTATTTTTTCTACAACCCCATTTTTATCATCTATAACGATGAAATCTCCTATTTCTATAGGTCTGTCAAAAAATATCACAAAATAATTGAACAAGTCACCTAGGATGTTTTGGGCAGCAAGGGCTACAGCTATACCGCCAATACCCATACCCGTCACAATGGCTGTTACATCGTACCCTAAATTATCAAACAAAAATAATATACCTAAGCCCCAAATCAATACATTGATAATAAGTATAATACCTCCGATTTGTTTTACTTTTTCTTCTCCGTTTTCTTGTTCTCTTACCCAGGTTTTTAATAACAAGATCAATACGCTAGAAACAAGTCTTACAATATAATAAGCAAGAATGACCTTGTGTGCGTTGGCAAGGATCGTTCTAAACCCATCAGAAATAGTCAGTGTTCTTATACCAAAAAATACTATAGAGATGTATAATGCAGGAATTACAAACTTCTCGATTGCCTCAACCAAGTAATCATCAAAATTTGTTGATGTTTTTTCGGTTAGGGATTTAATTTTTTGAAGTAAAGTTTTCTTAAAAATCCGGACGATTAAAATGCCAATGACAATGATCCCCATTGCTATTAAATAATCTTTCGTCGTGTTGTTCCAGAATTCGAATTCGAGGTATTCTTCTAACATATTAGGATTAGTTTTAAAGTTTAAATCAAAAGAATTTTGGGTTCTTGCAATGATTTTATTAGCTGCCGGATTTGGGTTGATATTGTTTGTTTTAGGAAAAAGCCTAAAGTTAAATTGGCTTCAATTTGAAATTCCTTTTGTTAAAGCCTTATCCTGTCAAATAGTTGCTTTCCAAATTAGAAGTTACAGTTAGCACCTGACGTTAATTTTTTTTACACAATCGATTTTCTGGATAAAACTTAACAAGTAATTAAAACTATACTCAGAAAACCATTAAAACAAAAGGAGGCACAATAAATGTGCCTCCTTTATTGATTTAAGAAGAAATCTTAATTAAGCAGGGCTTACCGCCTCAGTTTTTTTAGAATTTTTTTGCCAGAAGAAGAAAATGGTAAACAAAACAATTAGAATAATTGGGAAATAGGCCATATTTTGAAGTGTTGCTTGACCGGCTGCAAGGTTTAATGCCTCTCCTGTCAAACCTGCTTCAGAATTTTTAGCGACGGCCTCGTCTATCCAGTTACCTATAATGGGTTGGAAAATACCTGAAGAAAACATTCCCACAGCTCCAATAATTGACATTCCTAAAGCACTACTCAAGGGTACCCGTTGAGCAACTGCTCCTACCATAACTGGCCAGAAATAGCAATATCCAAGTGCATAAAATATAGCAGCCACATAAGCCATAGGGCCTGTAACAATACTAAATAAGTAAATGCCAATTGTGGCGAATATGGCGCCTCCAAGTAATACACCTGTTTGACCTAATTTTGCTACTACTGGGCCAGCAAAGAATCTTAAAACTGTTACTAAGCCTGCTGTTAGAGCCAAAATAATCATTGGGTCGGCACCACTACTTCCCAAAATCACCTCTACCCATTGGCCTGGACCGAACTCTGTAATCGCAGTTAACGCCATGCAAACGATTAAAAATAGATAAACTGGACCAAACATGGCCTTAAAATTTTCTTTTAAAGAAGTAGCACCTTCAACGGTTGGCTTAGGAAAACTTTTCCCATAAAATAAAATAGCGTAGGTAATTGCAGGAATCATAATGATCCACATTTGTGCTTGCCATCCTAAGTTAAGAATAGTCATTCCTTTGGATACTAAAGCTCCAATAACAATACCTCCAGGAAACCACATGTGAAACCTATTGAGCATTTTATTCATTTTTACTCCGGAATACATGTCTGCAATCATGGGGTTACATGCTGCTTCCGTACAGCCTGTTCCAAGCCCGATGCAAAGCATCGAAACCAGTAAGCCAACATATCCTCCAGCAAATACTGTAAGAACAACGCCTAGTGTGTGAGCCACAAAAGCGATTTTCATGATGTTTTTTGGACCTAAAGAATGATAAAATAATCCTCCCAATACCATGGAGATGGGAAATCCGAAAAACCACATTGAATTAATGTAACCAAGTTGTTCGCCAGTTAAACTGAATTCGTCCCCAAGTTGAGAAAGAATGCCTGCCCTTATAGAAAAAGACAATCCTGTGGTAATTAGTGCGAAACAGCTCCCGTTAAAGAGTGCACTTTTGTTAATGTTTTCGTTCATTGAATTTGGGTTTAGAAGTTTATATACTTTTTTATTCAGATGGTTGATCAATTTAATTGGACAATATATAAAAAAATTAAATTTACCTTTTGCCCTTTTATGTAAATTATCCTTAAAAATTTGGCAAATCCTCCTTCAATTGCCTGAATGTATGTGCTTTATAGGGATTTATGAATTTTTACTCCTGACCACTGTTGGTCTGCCTGCTTTAAATAATAGCCAAATAGGTATTGTTTCTACAGGTTTGATTTAATCCATTACGCTAATTATTAAATGTGCTTAAATAATAATTGAACGAAATTAATGTCTATTCAGTAATTTTTTATTAGATTTGAAATGATATCAAAATAATATTAAAATAATATGGAAAAGACAATCAAACCCCAATCTGGATACTTTATGGTATTCATAGCCTTCTGCCTCTTGGCATTTGTCGTTTTTACCATAGTTGGTAAAGTTGTGTTCCTACTTGTGCCTAGTGTATTGATTTTCGCACTTACTTTACCGGGTTTTTTTATAGTAGAACCCAACAAGGCCGTGGTGCTGCTTTTGTTCGGATCTTATAAAGGAACAGTAAAAGACGATGGATTCTTTTGGGTGATTCCCTTTATGAGCAAGAAAAAAATATCTCTAAGGGTTCGCAACTTTGAAAATAAGCCCTTAAAAGTTAATGATAAAATAGGTAACCCGGTAATGGTAGGCACCATTGTCGTTTGGCAGGTGGCAGACACCTTTAAAGCCTCATTTGATGTGGATGACTATGAGAATTTTGTGCACTTACAAGCCGATGCGGCCGTTCGAAAGATGGCAGGGACTTATCCTTACGATAATTTTGAAGATGCGCATGCAGAAATAACTCTTCGCTCCGGGGTGGAAGATGTAAATAAATCGCTTGAAGATGAGATCAGTGACCGCTTGCAGCATGCAGGAATAAAAGTCATTGAAGCTAGAATTTCACATTTGGCCTATTCATCTGAAATAGCTTCTGCCATGTTGCAAAGACAGCAAGCCACCGCAATTGTTGCTGCCAGGAGAATGATCGTGGACGGCGCAGTGGGGATGGTGGAGATGGCTTTGGAAGATTTGAAGATAAAAGGAATTATTGATTTTGAGGATGAGAAAAAAGCGGCAATGGTAAGTAACCTGATGGTAGTCCTTTGCTCGGATAAAAATGCCAGCCCTGTAGTGAATGTAGGTACTTTAAATCAATAAGTATGGTATATAATGAATCACAGGCCTTAAAAGATGCTTGGTTTATACCTGTATTTTTTGGCCTTCAGTTCTTAGGAACTGCTATTGCATTGGTTTATGGTGTTATTGAATCAGATGAATCGACAAGCAATATGGTACTAGCGATTATCTTGTTTGTTTCTTTTCTTGTAGTTTGGATGATTGTTAGTATGAAGCTTCAGATCAGGTTGGATCCTACTGCGCTTTCTTTCAAAAGCCCTCCATTCATTAATACTTGGAGAAAATACAAATGGGAAGAGGTGACGAATATCCAACAAATTAAGAGGGGATCGAATTGGAGAGGGAGAGGGTTAGGTATACAATATGATCTAAAAGGGGAGTGGAAATACCTTTTCAGTACATCTCATGTAGTGAGAGTATCACTGAAAGATAGTAGTTTTGTATGGAGTACCCGTAATCCGAAGAAAATTCTGGAGGCTTGGGAAGAATGGAGAAGTGAAAGGTAATATATATGGCACAAAAGAAACCTTTTGCCTTGCGAATAGATGAGCGGCTGATGAAAGCCATGGAAAAATGGGCTGCAGATGAGTTCAGAAGTACCAATGGACAACTGGAATGGCTGATTCATGATGCTTTAAAAAAAGCAGGCAGGTTACCAAAATCAAAAGATGAAAAAAAATAAATCAGATCGACAAACTTATCCTCCCTGTTATGGATATAGCTCAATAGAACTTAATTATTGATAGTAATAAGCCCAATATACAAGGGGGAAACAAAGAAATTTTGCTTAATTTGTTTGCTTAAATTTAAAACAAGTGATTACCTTAAAATATGGACAGTACTGAAAATAATCATATAGATCGATTAATTGGAAAATTGCTCGATCAATCAAATGAGGATCCAATGAAATATGGTGATCAGTTGGTACGGATAGGAGGAGAGGAAGTACAAGGAAAGTTGATCCATGTGCTTAAGTCAGGTGAAATGGATGTGGCTTTTTTGGCTACCAAGGTGCTTTCAAGGATGGAAAATAAACAAATAACTTTAGATGCCTTATTTGATGTGATTCACCGGCCGGCAAACCAACACCAAAATGGAGGTTTGGTCTCTCTGGTGGAAGAGTTTGATATCATTGATAAATTTGTTGATTTATTTAGGGTTTATCTTTTTGGGAACTTTAAATCGTCAACCTTAGCTAAGGTTCATTTGGATTATGCTGAGTTTGACATAACGCCGAGAACCCTTAAAAAGGCCAAAAAACATTATAATCATTTTCTCAACAATTCGTCTAAAGGAGACGATTTTGAATTAAAAAAAGCTGAAGCAGAGACAATTTTAGCAGAACTTAAAGACTTGCTTGATGAAGAGGAATAAAATTAAAAGTTAAATATATTTTAAACCCAAATTCAGTCCTAAACAGATATCTCCTGAATTTCTAATCGAAAGAATTAAAATGAACCCAATCAAGATCAGATTTTACATTTTTTCACTCTTATTATTATTTGGATACCATTCGTCTTTTGCCCAACAAAGCTGGAAAGAAATCACCTCAATTAAAGAATTATACAGGTCTTACCCATACTTGGGAGAAGGTACTTTTGATCATATTGATTTGGAGCGCAAAGGGCTGGAGAAAGTAAAGGCAGCGGTTTCAAAACAGAACTGGGTGATTGCAGCCAATGAATTGTTGGCTTACTATAAAGTATCCGAAAATGGAATGGGACTTCGGAAAACCCTACCTAATGCTTCGTCAAAAACAGTAGCAGCAGCGGATACCATTCTAAAAGACGTATTTACTATTCAGAGTGTAAAAGGTAAAGTTCCTTTACTGGAAAATGGACACCGGGATTGGTACTATAAGGGCCCAAATAATGACAGGGAATGGGCTTGGCTCTCAAATCGACACAGCCAACTTTCCAATGTGATGGGAGCTTATTTTCAAACAGGGAACCCGAAATATGCACAATACATGGACCTGTTTTTGAGAGATTTTATTCTTGCAAGCTTGCCTTACCCTGCAGAGAAGAAATCTGAATCAATTTGGAGAGGACTTGAAGTGGCTGCAAGAGTGAAAACGTGGACCAGGGTTTTCTATGGCATGATGGAAAGTGAATATATCTCACCGGCAACCCGATTTTTAATTTTGAGTAGTTTACCTGATCATGCCCATTACAATAGAAATTTTCATAGTGGCAACAATTGGTTGACGATGGAAATATCATCTTTGGCCACCGTTGTGGCCTATTTCCCGGAATACAAAGCTACCGATGAATGGATGGATTATGCGATTGCTACCATGACAGAAAGCATGCGGGGTCAGGTTTATCCTGATGGAGTCCAAACCGAATTGTCTTCTCATTACCATAACGTTTCCTTGAATAATTTTGAGCTGTTCAAAGACTTGTGTGATGAGGCGGGTCGTGAACTCCCTCAATATTTTACTCAGACCATAGAAAATATGTATGGTTATGTTGCAAAAGCAATAAGACCTGATGGGTATAGAATATTGAACAATGATGGTGATAGAGGAAGTGATCGAGCGTATATTTTAAAAGCTGCTAAAAAATACAATAAACCGGAATGGGCTTTTTTAGCTAGTAATGGGAGTGAGGGAACAAAGCCTGCTGACGGACCTTCTTACTTTATCCCTTGGGCAGGACAATTGATTTCCAGAAGTGGTTATGATGCCATGGCCCACTGGTCCTTTTTTGATATAGGCCCTTGGGGCAGTGGTCACCAACACAATGATAAACTGCACCTGTCTCTTTCAGCTTTCGGAAAGGATTTTCTTGTAGATGCAGGTAGATATGCTTATACCGGAGAGATAGCAAAGAAATTTAGACCTTATGCGTTAAGTAGCAAGGGCCATAATTTGGTTTTGATCGATGGGAAAGTTCAGGAGGATGGCCCACGTTTGGCAGACAAACCGGTGGATAGCAAGAGGGTTAAACTTACAGAAGACTTTGATTTTGCCTCTTCTTCCTTCGATGATTTCATTGATTTAGATGGGAAAGCAAGTCACAATAGAAGTCTCTTTTATGTTAGAGGGGCGTTTTGGGTAGTAGTAGATAGGATCCGAACTGAGCAGCCCAGGGAAATAAGTACCTTATGGCATTGGCATCCGGATGCAGATGTCAAACAAAACGGCAATATTACCGTGGGAAGTTATTCGGAAGGTAGCCTGGAAATTGTTCCAGTTGGGGATGTCGCATTTGATATTCAAATGATCATGGGGCAAGAAGAACCTGAAATTCAAGGTTGGTACAGCCCTGAATACAATTTATACGAACCAAATGTAGCCAGCATCTACAATAGTGAAATAAAGGATAACGACACGTTGGTGTGGTTGTTGATTCCCTCTCCGGGAAACGCCAGTAAGCATAAAAGCAACGCTAAAATTATAGGAGAAAGTCAAAATGCAATTGAACTTGAAGTGAGTCACAATGGACAAACTTATGAACTTTCTATCCCTTTTGAGGACAATAGGTTTGCCAAGTTTAATAAAAAATAAACCACTATTGGTTGTGTTTTCTATAAGGCTATTTCAGAAAGTCTAAAGAATAAATAAATAAAAAAAGAGGCAGGTTTCTGTGAAGAAACTTGCCTCTTTGATTATACCCTGGAGAATATTTCTTTTTCACAAGGTCAGTGTCTTACTGATCTTGGATCAAAGTCCTGTATAATTGAATGGTGTTATTTCCTTTAACTCCTTTTTAATTTCTTCAGACACATTGAGGTTATTGATAAATGTAGCTATTGAGTCTTCGGTAATTTTTTCATTGGTTCTGGTAAGTGCTTTCAGGGCCTCATATGGTTTAGGAAAAGCTTCTCTCCTAAGCACTGTTTGGATGGCCTCTGCCACTACAGCCCAGTTTTCATCCAAGTCTTTTTCTATGGCAACTTGGTTCAATTCCAATTTTTCTATGCCTTTATCCAGAGAAAGAAAAGCAATTTGCATATGTGCCAATGGAACACCTATTACCCGAAGAACAGTACTGTCTGTCAAATCTCTTTGGAGACGGCTGATGGGAAGTTTTGCCGCCAAATGCTCCAATAAAGCATTGGCTATCCCAAGGTTTCCTTCTGCATTTTCAAAATCTATAGGGTTGACCTTATGTGGCATAGCTGATGAACCCACCTCACCCGCTTTGATTTTTTGTTTGAAATAATTCATGGCCACATACTGCCAAATATCTTTACTGAAATCTAGTAAGATGGTGTTCAATCTTTTGAGGCCATCAAAATGAGCTGCAAAATGATCGTAATGTTCAATTTGGGTCGTTGGGTAACTTCTGCTTAGGCCTAGGTTTTTAGAGACCAGGTTGTTAGCGAAGGTGTTCCAGTCAATTTCCGGAAAAGCCACGTGATGGGCATTCATGTT
>NZ_CAXBOC010000134.1:0-11445 GCF_963976465.1 uncultured Cyclobacterium sp.
ACCACCAGCCACAAAGTATGTAGTATTTAGAACAAAATAACCATGAAACGTATTATTGTACCTATTGACTTTTCACGCTATTCAGAAAACGCCTTTTATAGCGCTGCGAAAATCGCAAGTAAAGGTGATGCCACGATTACTTGTTTGAACGTAATTCAGTCTGATCTGGATTGGGCAAATCTCTCGGAATCAGAGAAGATTAAAAACCAAGAAATAATAGACTTGGAAGCTGAGGCCAAGGATAAATTAAAAGCATTTGTATCTACTCATAAAATCAAAAATACTCCTGTAGAAGCTGTAGTGGAAGTAGGTGTTCCTTATCAGGTCCTTGTTGATATAGCTCTAAAGCAAAATGCTGATTTAATTGTTATCGGTGCTTACGGCAAAAACCGGGAGCCCGGAAAATTTGTAGGATCTACTACCCAAAAAGTTTTTAGGAATGCCCATTGCCCAGTTTTGGCAGTTAAAAACATTGTAGATGGTAGGGCCATGAAAAAACTGGTTTTTGCTTCTCTTTTTAATAAAAGTAGCAAACCGGCATTTATTAAGTTAAAACCTTTTATTAAAAGCATTCGAACGGTTGTTTATTTTCTTTTTGTCAATACCCCGAAAAATTTTCTGGACACAGGCAAAGCAGAAAAACGTATGAGCGAATACGCATATGGTCAGGAAGAACTATTAATCCATCGTGATATCTACAACCATGAAGAAGTTGAAAAAGGGATAATCGCCTTTGCAGAAAAAGAAAAAGCCGGGATTATCGCCATCGCTTCTAACCTTCGAAAATCCAATTCAGCATACCAAATTGGAGTTACTGATACCGTATTGTATAAATCAGAGATCCCAGTATTGAGCGTAAAATTCGAGTAGTTAAAGTCACCAAACCTCAATCCGATTTATTCTCACTAAGTTTCAACTTAATTGGTTCAACAAAAAGATTTCATCGTTTTATTAAACTTATAGAACTTAATTTGAACAATGCTTTATCAGATAATAAGGTAGCAAGGCAAAGTTTTAATCATCATTGTCGGCCTTCTTAATAAAAAACACCGGTTCCAAACCCTCTACCCTTCTGTACATTTTCAAATATCCTATCAAGATTTTGTTAAATGTACTTTAACCGTTAATTTTTAGGCTTGCAATCGATTGCCTATAAATTATATTTTTATAAGATAATGTTTATCTTTACGTCCCTTGTATACTTTAGTAGCTTAAAGGAAAATTGGAATTCACAATAAAAATAACCTATATCATGAACAAACAAATTTTAAGTTTCTTTGTCTTGTCTATTTTCTTCATGGCCTCTTGTGGGCAAAAGACGGCAGAAACGGAAGACGGATGGACAAATTTATTTGACGGAGAAACCTTAAATGGCTGGCACCAGCTGGATGGGGTTGCCGAATTTGAAGTAGTAGACGGAGTAATCGTCGGTACTTCTGTCCCAAACACACCGAATTCTTTTCTAGTAACTGACAAGACTTACGGGGATTTTATATTAGAATTAGACATCCGAGTGGATGATGAATCAAGCAACTCAGGAGTAATGGCAAGAGGTCAATACAATCCGGATGCGAACGATGGCGCAGGTAGAGTTTTTGGTTACCAAGTAGAATGTGACCCAAAAGAAAGGGCTTGGTCTGGCGGTGTTTATGACGAAGCCAGAAGAGGTTGGTTATATCCATTGACTTATAACCCTGAAGCAAGAAGTGCTTTTAAATTAGGTGAGTTCAATACTTATAGAATTGAGTTTATTGGAAATACGCTTAAGACCTGGGTGAACGGACAAGAAGTTGCCTATTTGGTAGATGATATGGACGCCACCGGTTTCATTGCTTTACAGGTTCACGGAATAGGTAAAAACCCGGAGAATGCAGGTAAAAAGACTTACTTTAGAAATATCCGTATACAAACTGAGAATCTAACGCCCACACCTTTTGAAAATGAAATATTTGTGGTCAGTACCATTGACAACACTTTAACTTCTTACGAGAAGGAGAATGGATGGAAACTGCTTTTTGACGGCAAAACCAGCAATGGATGGAGAAGTGCCAAAGCAGAGAATTTCCCTGAAAAAGGTTGGACAATCAATGATGGCGTACTTACGATAGAAGCTTCTGACGGTGAAGAATCTGCCAATGCAGGCGACATAGTTACCGAAGACCAATACAGTGCATTTGATTTGGCTTTTGATTTCAAGATTACTGAAGGTGCCAACAGTGGTGTAAAATATTTTGTAACACTAAATGAAAACAATACTGGATCTGCAATTGGTTTAGAATACCAGGTACTTGATGATGAGAGACACCCTGATGCCAAAAAAGGCAAGGATGGCAACCGGACATTGGCTTCCTTGTATGACTTAATTAAGGCTGACAAACAATCCCGCTTTGTACGTCCAATTGGGGAATGGAACAAAGGACGTCTGATTGTATATCCTGACAACAAAGTTGAGCATTACATCAATGGACTTAAAGTGGTTGAATACACCAGGGGATCTGATGAGTTCAGGGCCTTGGTTGCTGAAAGTAAATATGCCAAATGGGATAATTTTGGAGAAGCTGAACAAGGGCATATACTCCTTCAAGATCATGGTAATGAAGTTCACTACAAAAACATTAAACTTAAGGAATTAAAGTAAAATAATTCCTAAAAAAAGGTAGGCCGATCGGCTTACCTTTTTTTTATCCAATCCTTACGGATTGTAACCTGATTGCCTGATTCTTTATTTGGGTATTGCTAAACGTATCATTTTATAGATAAATTTCACCCCATGGATTTCCTTACTGCTTTAAGAAAATGTTTCACTTTTTTATAGGGATCCCCCGGCCCTAAAGTTTCAATGGGTAAGTAACCATTGTAATCACTCCTCTTGATAATTTTCATCAACCGTTTTAAATCCACAGGTTTTTGCTCTCCAAAATGATTAATATTTTCTTTGATCTGCCAATTGACAGCATGGTGAATATTTTCGCTTATTTCATCATAAGGGTCTTTTAATGAATAACTCCCCACATCCAGTACCAAACCAAACCACTCTTCATTCACATTCTCCATGATATAATTCACTTGATCAGCGGACTGTATGAAATCATTGTGATTTTGCATGGCCACTATCACCCCATTCTCAGCTCCAAACGCAGCACATTCCTGCATTGCTTCAATCACTCCATCAGCTAACTTTTTCCATTCGCCCCCCTGAGCCTTCGCCTTCCCTGCAAAAACACGCAGTACCGGAGCTCCCATTTTTGAAGCCGCCAAAATCCAGTCTTTTACATGCTGAATTTCTTTTTTCCTTTGCACCACATTTTCTAAAGTGAAATCGTTTCTAACCCCTGTACCACTTATATCCAAACCTTTGTAGTGTGCTTTTTTCTTGATATTATAAAGCTCCCTATCCTCAGGAACCTCAGGGTAAGCCTTAATATAGTAGGCTGTTAAATCAATGGCAGGAATGGCATTTTCTGCGCAGAAATTAAACAACCCATCAAGGGAAAGAGTCTTGTCTCTCAAAAACGCGTTGAAAGAATAGGCATTTAAACTAAGCTTAATATTTTTATCTTCCACCATAGGGGATACAGCCTTTGATGCAAAACCAAATAAAGGTAAAGCTGTCAACCCTAAGCCTTTTTTCAAAAAACTTCTTCTTGGTTTTTGGCTCATATTTATTAAATGATTAAATTATAAACTATTGACAAAATTAATTTTAACATTATTTTTTATCGTTAATGAAAACAAAAATAGACTATACAATCGTTTAATCTTCAAGATAACCAACAAAAAAGGAACCTCATGGATATACAGGCAATTTTTATTTATGCAATCGATTGGCTAAATCACTCAAAAGTCTGGAATAAGCAAAAATAAATTTTTAATATTACTATTAGATTAAAAGAATAGATAATGCAAGACACAGTAAAACCTTCTAATAACACTTTCCTAACTGATGATTTTCTTCTAAAAAATGATTTTTCCAAAAGGTTATATCATGATTATGCGAAGAAAATGCCAATCATTGATTACCATTGTCACCTTTCTCCCAAAGACATCGCTTTGGATCGACAGTTCAACAATATGTCTACGATCTGGTTAGAGGGAGACCATTATAAATGGCGCGCCATGAGAACATTAGGTGTCGATGAAAAATACATCACAGGAGACTCCAGTGACCAGGAAAAATTTGAAAATTGGGCAAAAATTGTTCCTCAGACAATGAGAAACCCTTTGTATCACTGGACTCATCTTGAATTGAAAGGTTATTTTGGTGTAGAGAAACTGCTAAATGAAAGTTCGGCCTCAGAAATCTATAACACTACTACCGATCTTCTGCAACAAAAAGAATTCAGCACCAGAGGCTTATTATCAAAAATGAACGTGGAAGTAGTATGTACAACGGATGACCCAATTGACAGCCTTGAATACCATCAAATGGCCAAAGCTGAAAATATCTCAATAAAATTACTTCCTACATTCAGACCGGATAAAGCTTATGCGGTAGAAAACCCCAGCGCATACATTGCCTACCTGGAAAAGTTAGCAAATGCTAGCAGCCTGACCATCGAAACCTATGAAGATCTTTTGGCGGCTTTAGAAAATCGCGTCGCATATTTCCATGAAAATGGAGGTAGACTATCAGACCATGGACTTGAGCAATTGTATTTTTTTGACAATGAAAAATATTCGATAGACACCTTATTTTCCACCATCAAGAAAGGTGAAAATCTCCAACCTGACGAAATAAGGTATTTCAAATTTAAAACCCTCACAGCGCTTAGCAAGATGTACCATGCCAAAAGCTGGACCCAACAATATCACCTTGGCGCTCTCCGGAACACCAACGAAAGAATGCTCAGAATACTAGGCCCTGACACCGGATTTGATTCCATTGGAGATTTTTCACAAAGTGTAGCTTTGGCCAAATTTCTTAATAATCTGGATAGTACAGATCAATTGTCAAAAACCATTTTATACAACCTTAATCCGGCAGACAATGAAGTAATGGCCACCATGGTTGGGAATTTTAATGATGGCTCTATCAAAGGCAAAGTTCAGTTTGGCTCCGGATGGTGGTACCTGGACCAAAAAGATGGCATGGAAAAACAAATCAACACCCTATCAAATATGGGAATCCTCAGTTGCTTTGTAGGCATGCTTACAGATAGCAGAAGCTTTTTATCCTTCCCACGACATGAGTACTTCAGAAGAATCCTTTGTAACCTAATTGGCCAAGATGTAAGCAATGGCGAGCTACCTGCCGATGAAGAGTGGTTGGGAAAAATGGTTGAGGATATTTGTTACCGAAATGCCAGAAATTATTTTGGTTTCTATTAATAGCCATCAAGAGGTTTATTCAGTCCAATTTATACAATAGATTCTCTATCCAAAATCAAGGAGGAATTGAATAAATCTTCCAGTACAATTTTATTCATCCCATAAAAAAGCTCCATGCTATTCACTTAGCATGGAGCTTTTTATTTGATCAGCTTTTTTTATAAATATTTAGCGGAACAACATGCCCCTAAAACACCATTAAGCATTAAGCCGCTTCTGTATTTTTACTGGGATCTTGAAAATAATGCGAAAGCCCAAAATACATTACTACCCCAAAACAAAACATGGGTACATAATAAGAAAGGCCAATGCTGCCGCTGATATCAGAAACCTGACCTTGTACAGCAGTGATTAATGCACCTCCTAATATGGCCATAATCAGTCCTGAACCACCTAGTTTGGTATCATTACCCAAACCTTCAGCAGCCAAACCATATATGGTTGGAAACATAAGTGACATGCATACAGATATTAGAACCAGTGCAATTACAGCCATCATTCCAGTTCCATAAATTACTACGAAACTCAAAAGTATGGCTAAAAGCGAAGAGAGTGCCAATAAAATTGAAGGTTTAAAAAACTTCATCAAAAAGGTGAATAGAAAACGACTACCGGCAAAAAGCACCAAAGAAATTAAATAATAATCCGAAGCCCCACTTTCCATCACATTAAGTTCAGCCATTACATACCTGATGGTAAAAGACCAAACTCCTATTTGAGCCCCTACATAAAAGAATTGTGCCATTACGCCTCTAACGTAATTCTTATTTTTCAAGAGCCTTCTAAATCCCCCAATTACCCCATCTTTTTCTGTTTCTTCAGAAGCAACAGGCATCTTTACAGCCCTGATAATAAACCAAACGACAATCAGAAACAAAGCCACTCCAACGTAGGTGCTTACCACGCCTGCAAGCTCATCTGCCTGGATGGCTTCTAGTTCTTCAGGTGCCATATTGGTCCGGTCTGTGGCCTCGGCAGTATTGAGTTTAGAGAGAATAAATACTTTACTTAGAAAAACTCCAATAACAGAACCAATGGGGTTAAATGACTGTGCCAAATTAAGCCTTTGAGTGGCTGTTTCAGGAGGTCCAATCACCAAAATATAGGGATTAGCTGCTGTTTCCAAAATAGAAAGTCCCCCGGCTAGTACATATAAGGCAAGCAAGAAGAACCCATAAGACATCATCATTCCAGCAGGATAAAATAACAGTGACCCTAAAGCAAAAAGTCCTAAGCCTAAAAGAATACCTGATTTATAAGAGTACTTTCTAATAAATATAGCTGCGGGCAAGGCCAAGCAAAAATAAGATCCATAGAAAGCCAACTGAATCCATGAGGTCTGGAAATCAGTCATGCTCATGATCCTCTTAAAAGCGGCAAGTAATGTATCAGTCATATTGTGGGCTACACCCCACAACATAAACAATCCTGTAAGCAATAGGAATGGCCAAAAATTCTTCTTTGAAATTAATTCTGCCTTGGCTGGGTTTATTGTTTGACTCATTGGTGATTTAGGTTATTTAGATTTTTAAATATTAGGGAAACATGAAATTAAGGATTTATCTTTTAATTCCTTCCAAAATGCTAAAGGCAATGAAGTTTCGGAGGCAATCAAATTTTTCTTTACCAATTCTGGTTTGTTTACACTAAGCGCAATACTTGTCACCCCCGGGATAGATAAAGAAAATTGAATGCAAGCATGAAATGGGTCCACCTTATACGCTTCACAGACTTCAAAAAACTTGTTCCTCCATTGTATCTTTTTTTGGTCTTCAACATCATCAGGGTCTAGCCTTTTGTAATCAAAAAAATCTTCTCCTGTTAAAAACCCGGATTGAAAAATGGCTGCTAGAATTATTCCAACCCCCTCATTCCTCAACAAACCTACAAAATCCATCAATTCAGGAGGATGATTGATCAAAGAAAGACTATTGGCAATCATTACATAGTCCAGTGGAACACGCTGATAAACCTCTTTGATGATTTTCCAATCTTTAGCGCCAACCCCAATCCCCTTAACTTTGCCTTGTTCTTTCAACTCCTTCATTGCTCTAATCGCTCCCAAGACATCTTCCCATAAGGCCTCCTTTTCTTCTTCAGAACTGGCTTTATCCAAAAACTCATCGGGGTCGTGAAGGGAAATCAGCTGTGGTACATAGCCCTGTAAGAGAGCATTGTCTTTCTCGAAACACTCAAGAATTCCATCGTAACTTATTTTCTGAACGGCATCATTTTTTATCCCCTTCCAAATGTTAGGCTCAAAAAGAGGTTCCGGTGTGGTAAGAGGAACTCTCTTCCAGCCAAGTTTATTGGTGATAATGACATTTTTCTTGGGTATAGCTTCTTCTACTAAAAATTCTCCCAGCACTTCCAAAGCCAAGCCGGCTCCATATTTCCCGGCAGTATCAAATACTGTAAAAGGGTGCGTTTGTTCAAATGCCTCTTTTAATATTTGCTTCTTTTCTGCTTTTGTATAGGATTTAAAGAGGTTCCCTAGAGCACTACTTCCAAAAATGATTGATGGAAATTCTAAGCCTGTTTTACCAAATGGCCTTGTATTCATTTCAAACGAGATTCTAGGACTAGCATTTTATTTTTCGTTTTTTTTAATCCCATAAAAACGATCTCTGGCAAAAGTCTCTAGATGCCTGTGTTTTTTTGACTCGTATATATCAGATATGGTAATGAGTATTCCCGTTTCTTCCACAGCTCCAAACTCATAATTCATTGCAGTCCCAAAAGTTTTCATTGTGGAAGAGAGGTTCATGTATGTATTGATCAGTGGAGGAATATTTTCTCCTAAACTTCGTACCTTGGAGTTAAGTACCTTATACCCCTCCTTGTAGGACAATCCATCAAAGGTCCCTCTAAAATTGCTTTCGTCAGTTTTATAATCCAATGAAGTAATTGGTACTATTAACTTGTCATTGTCCGGGAAATAATGATTCATAAAATAAATTAATAAATCCCTAGCCTCTGCGTTATAATGGGGATACATGGTTACTTTACCGAAAAGATATTTAACATCCGGATTGATCATTACAACCGCTCCCAAACCATCCCACAAATTGTCCAAAGAAAAAATCCCTCTCCTGTTGTCAACACTTGGCTGGTATTTAGGCTGAACGAAAGACCGGCCCAGTTCAATGGTATATGGAAGATAATCCTTAATAAAGGAATCCGAAAAATTAAAAAGATGGGCTGTGGAAAGATTCACTGAACCTTCTTCAGTATACCCCGCATCAGAACATTTAATCAACCTGTACCCTGCAATAATCTCTTCATCTAAGGGGTTCCATGCGATCAATTGATCGTAACATTTTTCGCAAGTATCATTTTCATCTATATCCAAGGGTAATCCCGTACCACCTCCGGCAGCTCGAAATGACACCTCACGTAATCGCCCAATCTCTTTCAATACATTAGGCGCATTATGTTGATTAACCAAATATATTTCATTTTCCCCATTGTTCACATATCTTAAAAATCGATCGGGTGTCAATTCCTTTTTTATGGCATCCCTTTCAATCGGGTTGATAATGTCTTGCATAAATCCTACTTGTTCTGGACAATATTGTATACTATTTTTTTAACTTCCTCTGCCCAATATCTATCCGTTTTAGAAGCATCAAAATACTTGTAAGAAATCGGTTTTCCTATATGGACAACAATTTTTTTGTTTTTTTGACCAAACATTTCGTCCGCCAAATAAAACATTTCAACATTGGCCTTTACTCCCAACCTTTTCCTAAGATTGGCCAAATTATAAAAAAATGATGAATTTCTACCTTCTATATAGATAGGAACAACATCTTTCTTATACTTCTTCGCTTTGTTGACAAAGCTTTTTTTCCATTCCAAGTCCTTGATGCCGTCCTCCTGCTTTCGGGAAACCAACCCTGCAGGAAAGATAATGACGCCATTTTCGGAGGCATAAGTAGCTTCTATAACCTCAACACCTCTTTTTCCATGCCCTCCATGCTTATTTACTGGCACAAATAATTTACCGAAATTAGGGATGTTCATCAAAACATCATTAACCAAAAACCTCAGATCCTTTCTGAATTTACCAAGCACATGCATCAGGACAATACCATCCAAACCTCCTAATGGATGATTGGAAGCAAAGATAACATTTCCGGTTATTGGTATATTGGATTCATTCTTTACTTCTATTTCCATACCGAACTCGTCTATCAAGGCATTTACAAAAGCCAATTCCCTCAATCCGGCATGCTTTTCCATAATCTCATTAATTTCTGTTTCATGAGCAATTCTTTTGATATAGGAGAGTAAAAAGCCGGGAATCCACTTTAATAAACCTGGATTTTTATTCCCAATTACTTTCTCTATCTCAATGAATTTTTTCTTTGTCACTTGAAAATATTTTTAATGATTAATTGACCAATACCCATCCCTACTGATATTCAACTGATGTACAGACCAGTAAACTTAAAATTGGTGAAAGATTTTTTGAATCAGTGCTTTTTTGAATATAAGGTACAACAAAAATACAGAAATTAATTTATCAGTTTCAATTGATTTATCAATCTAATCCTTGATTTTTCCATTCGGCACTTTTAATTGCCATTAAATTATCCTTAATTAAACCTTTAACTTTTCAATATTTAAAACAACCCAACTTAGCCCATCACAAGCCAATGAAAATCGCAATAACAGGAGCCACCTCAGGCATAGGGAAAGAAAAAGTTAAAGCCCTAGCCCCACTATGTGAACAAATGTTTCTTTTGGTAAGAGACGAAGGTAAAGCAAAAGACCTTATCCAATCCCTGCCCTCCCACCAGGAAAAAATCAGCGTGATTTATTGCGATCTTTCTGACTTAAGCTCTGTGGCAAATGCCGCCTCAACTTTATCTCATAAAACAGACCAATTGGACGTTTTAATCAATAATGCCGGGGGTATCTTTCCTGAAAAATCGATCACGACAGATGGACACGAACTCACTTTCTGTGTCAATCATCTGGGCCACTTCCTCCTCACCTACCTAACCTTACCTCTTTTAATTTCCGGCAATGGCGCAAAAATTATCAATGTTAGCTCTGAGGCCCATAAAGCGGCCAACATCAATCAGAATGATCTAGAATTAAAAAACGACTTTTCATCTTTTAAGGCTTACGCCAATGTAAAGCTATACAACCTACTCTTCACAAAATCCCTAGCAGAGAAATTCAGTGACAAAAAAATAGAGGCCTATGCCTTACACCCCGGGGTGGTCAACACCAACTTCGGTACCCAAAGCAAAGGGATATTTAAATTCCTCCTATTCTTGGCAAAACCTTTTATGATTGGTCCTAAAAAAGGAGCTCAAACCGGAATATACCTGGCTTCTGCCCAAATGCATTCCTTGAGCAATGGAGGGTATTATAAAAAAAGAAAATTGGCTAAAGCCAAAAAGGATGCCTCCTCTAAAAAGCTAAGAGACCTCCTTTGGCAATACAGTATAGCCCAAATACAGCCATTTTTGGAAAATAAATAGTCATAAAAAGACTTTCTCCCATTAACAGGATTAACACCTAGTCTTCCTTTTGTAGGCTATTCCGGTAATAATTATTCCGGAGCCTCAATGCTTATTGTTTTTGAAATAATTGACCCTGTCATAAAGTACCCCAAAACCTGCCCTTCTCCATTGACTGTCTGAATGTTCGATTCAGGATTCTCAGGAGGAGGGCTAAAAAGTCCACCATCATTAAAGAGTAATGAAACAAATTGATTCAAATAGTTATAGGCATTCTCATTCAACCGAATCAATTGAAGTTTGACTTTATCATTTTCCTCAAAAGCAAAACCGTTCAATTCAAATCCATTGTTCAATACATTAGTCCCAAAGGTGTCATCAAACAGAAAATAATCCCCTCTATCATTCAATAATGAATCATTTTTTGTAAGGAGCAAGCGGTAATAATTACCGTCTTCAAAAGGAATTTTACCATAAACTGTCAAATAATACCCCTCTTCGGAGAAAAAACTTTCTTTCTCATACACATAGGTAATGCTATCTAAAACGGGGGGCTCTTGGGTCAATCCTTCACTAATGTATTCATTTTCATCAATTATTACTTTCAGGGTATAATTGTGCCCGGGAATGGCTGATTGCC
>NZ_CAXBOC010000135.1:0-11322 GCF_963976465.1 uncultured Cyclobacterium sp.
GGAGATTCTTATGCGGTATTGCCTCCCTATAATCTTGGAGACCTGGTTATTCGACAAATCGAAACAATCACTGAGAAGATAGCAGTGGCCTTAGAAACCAAGGGGCTGATAAACATTCAGTTTGCCATCAAAGATGACAAGGTGTATGTGATTGAAGCCAACCCTAGAGCATCCCGTACGGTACCTTTTATATGTAAGGCCTACCAAGAGCCTTACGTAAATTATGCGACCAAAGTGATGTTAGGTGAGAAGAAAGTGACTGACTTTAATTTCGCTCCTGTGAAAAAAGGTTATGCAATCAAAGAACCTGTTTTCTCTTTCCACAAATTCCCGAATGTAAATAAGGAATTGGGGCCTGAAATGAAATCTACAGGCGAGGCCATCTATTTTATAGATGACTTGATGGACGATTATTTTCTAAAAATATTTGCAGAAAGAAACCTTTATTTGAGTAGATAAAAGACCTAAATCAATAACTTACCCGGCTTGGATTTCAAGTCGGGTATCTTTATTCCGTCTCCTTTACAACAGTTTAGATTGGTTTTTGTATTTTTTTTCCATTAATATTGAATGCTAAGTGGTGATTTTCCGTTAATGGATTAAGCACTTTGTTGTGTTTGAACAGAATTAGTGAGCTTTCAAAATTGTAGATCATGATTTTCAAAATAATAATATTCTTTATTGCACTGGGTTGGGTTTTTTCTAGTTTATTTAAGTTTTTCCTAAACAGTAAGCTTAAAAAGTTTGCTGATCAGGTAAAAGAAGCCCAAAGAGAAGAGACAAAAAAAAGAAACAAACCTAAAGATGGCAATGTGAATGTTGATTTTATACCCAAGAATGGTAAAAACGGTTCTTCCAGCACCATTTCAGGAGGAGACTACATTGACTATGAGGAAGTAAAAGATTAAAACTACACTAAAACGTTGCCTTACCCTTTTGATGCGCTTTTTAATAAGCTTCCCCTTCAAAATCCTAGGCAAACATTATTTTACAAACAGCTATTCACTAAGTCTTTACAAAGTGTTTATTTCCCGCCATTTGCCCTGAGATCCCTCTCACAATTGCCGTCAAGGGAAGGAATAACATCTCTCATATAATTAAAAATGCTATTGGTCTCAATGGCCCAATACATGAGACAGTCTTCATTGTCGCAGTGATGATCGTACGCTTCATCCTCATGTGGTTCCACCATTTCGCTGCCAACATTTACCAAGCCCAACAAATGTCCCATCTCATGTAAAACAACGGTAGTTTCCAGATTGCTTTTACTGGGCCTTCTTATCCCCCCTGAATTTTTTTCAATTTGACTCCCAAATAGCACCAGACTTGTATTTCTATAGGCAGCCCCTATGGTAAATGAATCTTCCTCATTTTTCTCAAAATCACCATCCACCACCAATAGAAATACTGATATCGTATTCCCCTCATTGTAACTTTCACGGTAATCATTTTCGATTGTCGCTATTTCCTCTGTGGTGTAAGTCTCTTTATTCATGGCCGGAATTTCTTTTAACAACAAGCGAATCCCTTCAGGCTTGAATGTATATTTCTCTAAAAATTCAACAAGCGATTCAAGCATTTTATCCGAAGGCTCATACCCTTCCATATAGACCAATTCCAGCTCCAAAGCCGGAAACTGATCTGCCGCCAACAAAAAGTTGGCAGACTTCCCTACATCCCACCTTGCGGCAGATACCCCCATGTAAAGCTCTTCATTGACACCATCCGTATCCTCTATACATGAATAAAAACTGAAAGTCAAGCAAAGAAAACAAAGCGTTTTAAAAGTAAAATTTCTCATAGACGAATTCAAAAACCGCACAAATTACTACTAATCAAATATTTGAAAAAATAGACCGAATAAAATAACGTGAAAAATGCAGTTGTTATTATCTTTAAATAAGGATTTATTTTTATTAAGTGTAATTCTTAAATTTTGTTAAAATTAATTTACCCTACCTATACTATTTCGGCACAGAATTGGTTATTAATTTATTGAACCACAAATGATGCGATAAGCAAATTATTTGAGTTTAAAATTGCCTTATTGTAGACCTTTATAGGATATTAAACACTTAATCAGGTTTACCTATTCGGGATTATATTCACCAATTCGGGCAACATTTTTTTCGGTTAACAGCTTGAAAAAAACCAAGGAAAACTCGATATAAGGGCAGATCCATTGCAAGGTTCGGGTCGAAAGAAAGCACTATTATTTAATTTAAAGCCAAACTAATGAAAAAAGCGTTAATTATTCTATTCTTTACAGGATTAGGCATTACACAGCTAAATGCTCAGATTTTGTCAGTAGGTCCTAAGATTGGCCTTTCACAAGGTGATGTTCAAGTTTCGGATGGGTTTAAAGGAGAAGATTCTCAAATGGGCTACCATGTGGGGATTTTCGCTAGAATAAACTTACCTGTCATCTATTTGCAACCGGAAGTTCTTTATACCAATACCGGAGGTTCCTTTCAAGACAATACTTTCAATTACGATTCCGACTTTGATAGGCTGGATGTGCCATTAATGGTTGGCTTAAAACTTGGCAATGTCTTACGAATTCAGGCAGGTCCTGTAGCCAGTTATATGCTTGACGGAAAAGTTAAAGCCAGTGATGGATCTTCAACCCAAAGAATTATTCCTCCTACTGAGGACTTTACATTTGGTTACCAAGCAGGAGTTGGTGTAGACATTGGGAACCTAATGTTGGACCTAAAATATGAAGGTGCTTTGACCAATTCTGTAAATAATTTTGGGGAAATCCCAACAGACCAAAGGCAAAATCAAATCATGCTTTCTCTCGGAATCAATTTATTGTAAGAAATTTCCAGCGATAACATATTGCAATAGGCAGCTTCGGTAGCATTGATTCAATGACCTACAGAAGCTGCTTTTTTTAATTGACCAATTCCTTGGAATTGACCTCTTTAACCAAACTTTTTCGGGCAAGGAAGATCAAGGCAAAGGAAAGAACGAATAAAATGGCCGCGATGACTGAAAGCACATAAGCATCTTTTTGAAAGTTTTGCCAAGCAAATAATCCCAAGGAAGTCAATGTGACGGTAAACATAAAGAACATGGGAATGGTTACAAAGGTGGGGTTGATATCCTTTTTGATCAGCCAAACAGAAATCGTCAATAATGCGAGGGCTGCCAAAAGTTGATTGGCCGAACCGAAAATTGGCCATAAGGTGGTAAATCCACCACTCCCCAGCAATAGCACAGACAATATGACAACCACCCCTGTAGAGAGGTATCTGTTTTGGGAAAGTTTTTTACCAATCGGTTGTTCCACATCTTCAAAGTATTCTTGAAGGGTAAACCTTGCCAGCCTGGTACAGGTATCTAAAGTGGTGAGTGCAAAAGCTGAAACTGTCAAAGCCACAAAGCCTACAGCGAATGATTCGGATATGCCCAATGAAGAAATAATAGCTCCAAGACCATCGGCAAAAAGTGGTACAGGACCATCTTGTCCCAACCTAGACAAGTAATCTGTGCGGTTTAATACGATCACAGCCCCAACTGAAATGATGGCTAAAAATGATTCTATCAACATCCCTCCATACCCTACAACCTTGGCATCACTTTCTTTATCCAATTGTTTGGAAGTTGTTCCTGAGGCTACAAGCGAATGAAAGCCACTGATGGCTCCACAAGCAATGGTCACAAACAATACAGGAAACAAATAACCAAGATTCTCTGTAGACACATGTACTTCTGTATCCATCACAATGGTAGGATTGGCAATCACCACCCCTACAATTGCAGCAAGAATCAACCCATATAACAAAAAGCTATTCAGATAATCTCTTGGTTGCAACAGCATGGATACAGGAGTAACCGAAGCAATGAAGGCATATATTAACAGTATATAAATCCAAGTCTGATAATTGAGTTCAAATGGAATTTGCATGCCCAGATAGACGAAGTAATACATTACCACCACCCCTACAATGGAGGCAATTAGGAAAGCGGATTTTTTATTTTCGGTCAATTTGGTAACAAAGCCAAAAACCACTGCAAGTAAAATGAAAAGAATTGAAGCCGAAGCAACTCCGGGGTTATTGATAAATGTCTTGGCGATGATGTCAGCAAAAACGGCAATAATTAAAATCAAAGTGGAAAAACTAAACAAGATAAATAATCTTTTACCTTTCTTTCCAATATTATTTTGAATGATAACGCCAATAGATTTCCCATCGTTCCTAAGGGAAGCCACCATGCTCCCCAGGTCATGGACAGCACCAAAAAATATTCCACCGATCAAAATCCATATTACGGCGGGCACCCAGCCAAATGCTACGGCAATGATGGGCCCAACAATTGGCCCTGCACCTGCTATTGAGGCAAAATGATGTCCCAAAACAACGATAGGCTTACTCGGGACGTAATCCACACCATCCCTTAATCTGTGAGAAGGCGCCAGATTATTATTGTTGATTTTAAACTTTTTAAAGACAAACTTTCCATAGGTGAAATACGCTACTATTAAAATAATTGCGGAAAAAAGAAAAAGGTACGTCAGTTGCATGATTTGGATTTATTATTCAAGCCTCAAAGTTAATTAGAAAATTGATTTCATCGGAAATAAACCCTAATTTAAAAATTATTTAGTACCAATGGCAGATAGAAAAGACACATTGCTATCCCCTTTATTACTATTTTCCAAATTAATCCTCTCCTAAAAATGTTCAACAAGCCGACCCTCCTATTTCTAGGTGCCTGCATAGGATTATTGATTTTTAGCCATTTCTTTATGGAATTTGCTTTTCCAAAATTGCTGAGACTTTTCTATAAGCCCGGCACCCGGAAAGGAAAGCAATCCATGAATAAGTTTTCAAAAGCCCTTAAATGGGGGATATTTTTGGCTATATATCCCCTTATTGGCTATTACTTACCTCCTCCGGCCTCGTTAAATATTGTACAGGAAAGATTGTTTATAGTATTGGCTATTGTCTTATTTACCTGGATCATAATAGAATTATCCAATGTTTTACGGTATATCTTTTTGGAAAAATATACTTTCGACAAGGAGGATAACCTGCGCGAAAGAAGACTTGTGACCCAAGTTGCCTTCATTAGAAAGATCTTTATTATCGGGGTGGTGGTGATTGCCTTCGCTTCCATTTTAATGAATTTCGAATCTGCCAGAAGGATCGGTACCGGATTGCTTACTTCTGCAGGAATAATGGGTATCATCATTGGTTTTGCTGCACAAAAATCCATTGCCAACTTATTGGCAGGCTTTCAGATTGCATTCACCCAGCCAATAAGAATTGATGATGTAGTGGTGGTGGAAGGGGAATGGGGTAAAATTGAAGAAATAAACCTCACCTATGTGGTTGTTCAGATATGGGACCAGAGAAGGTTAGTTCTGCCCATCAACTATTTTATAGAGAAACCTTTTCAAAACTGGACCAGAACCACAGCAGCCATTTGGGGCACTGTATTTATATATGTTGATCCTACGGTTGATGTAGGTGAATTAAAGTCGAAACTAAAAGAAATTTTAGATGCTACACCTTTATGGGATAAAAAGGTTCAAGTACTGCAGGTCACAGATTGGACAGAAAAAACCATCGAACTAAGGTGCCTTATGAGTGCAAGAGATAGCCCAACTGCCTTTGATCTAAGGTGTTTAGTAAGGGAAAAGCTTCTTGAGTTTCTTCAAAAAAACCATCCTGAAACACTGCCAAAAACCAGGGTTTTGATGGAGAAAGAAACTCCAGAAATCAAGAAATGAAATGGGTAAACTTTTCGAGAAAGTAGATTTTGGTTTTATTTAACAGATATTACCTATAAATTTGGACTCCCAATGTGGTTTGGGATAATTTAAACAAAACTTTATGGCTTGGTTTAAAAGAAAAGACGCCGGCATTAAAACCTCAACAGAGGAGAAAAAAGACACCCCGGACGGATTATGGTATAAGACCCCGAAGGGGAATATCATTCACACCCGAGAGTTAAAAAACAATTCCTATGTTTGCCCGGATGATGATTATCATGTAAAAATCGGTTCTAAGGAATATTTCGAGATCCTTTTTGATGATAACAAGTTCACAGAATTGGATAAGGAGATGATATCAGGTGATCCCTTAAATTTCGTAGATAGCAAACCCTATCCCACACGAATTAAGGACACGATTGCAAAAACCAATTTAAAAGATGCTGCCAGAACAGGCGTTGGCAAATTGAATGGTTTGGACATAGTCATTACTTGCATGGACTTCAAATTCATAGGCGGGTCCATGGGTTCTGTAGTGGGAGAGAAAATTGCCCGAGCAATTGATTACTCCTTGAAACACAAGGTTCCATTCTTGATGATATCAAAATCAGGAGGGGCCAGGATGATGGAAGCTGGTTTTAGTCTAATGCAGATGGCCAAAACATCCGCAAAACTTGCGCTTTTGGATGAAGCGGGAATACCCTATATCTCCTTAATGACAGATCCTACAACGGGAGGGGTAACAGCCTCATTTGCTATGTTGGGAGACTTCAATATTGCCGAACCGGGAGCTCTTATTGGTTTTGCGGGTCCAAGAGTAATTAGAGAAACCATAGGCAAAGATTTACCTAAAGGTTTTCAAAGTGCGGAATTTGTTTTGGAGCACGGATTCTTGGACTTTATCATCGACAGAAGGCAGTTGAAAAACAGAATTTACACCTTGTTAAACCTTCTTCGACAATAGAAGGTTATTATATTAATTCTTGGGATTAATTTCTCCCAAGATTGTAATGGTTTTGGGGAAATATAAATATATTTGTACGATTCAAAACCAGTTAAACATACTGATAAAGATAAAAATTTATTAAATGAGTTCAGTAATCATTACTTCGATAGTAGCATTTACCATTATTATTCTGCTACTGGTGTTTGTTCTTCTTTTTGCCCAGTCAAAGTTGGTGTCGTCAGGAGATGTTAAAATCATTATCAACGGGGACGAAAAAAATCCTCTAATTGCATCTGCCGGGTCTACCCTGCTCAACACACTAAGTAGCAAAAAAATCTTCCTTCCTTCCGCATGTGGAGGTGGAGGTACCTGTGCCATGTGCAAGTGTACCATTGAAGAAGGTGGAGGTGAAGTACTTCCTACAGAAGAAGGTCACCTAAGCAGGGCTGAAAAACAAAACCAAGTAAGGCTTTCTTGCCAGGTAAAGGTAAAAAATGACATGAAGATCCGGATTCCGGAAGAGATCTTCGGTATTAAGAAATGGGAATGTGAAGTAATTTCTAATTACAACGTTTCTACTTTTATTAAAGAATTTAAAGTAAAACTTCCTGAAGGTGAAACGTTGGACTTTGAACCGGGAGGGTATATTCAAATAGATGTTCCTGCAATTACGGTATCCTTTAAGGGTATGGATATCACCCCACATCCTGAGTTGGAACACCCGAAAGACGTGTACCAAAGCGATTGGGATAAATTTGGTTTATGGGATCTTTCCATGAAAAATGATGAGCCTCTTTTTAGGGCTTACTCCATGGCCAACCACCCAGCAGAAGGAAATATTGTAATGCTAACCATCCGTATTGCCACTCCACCATGGGATAGAGCAAATAACAGATGGATGGATGTGAATCCGGGTGTATGTTCTTCTTATGTTTTCTCAAGAGTACCTGGTGATAAAGTAACCATTTCAGGACCTTATGGTGAATTCCATATCAATCCTACCCAAAGAGAAATGATTTACATAGGTGGTGGTGCCGGCATGGCCCCATTAAGATCTCACCTCTTCCACCTTTTCCACACAGAGAAAACAAATAGAAAAGTATCTTATTGGTACGGTGGTAGGTCTAAAAAGGAGTTGTTCTACACACCACACTTTAGAGGTATTGAAAAAGATTTCCCGAATTTTAGTTTCAACATAGGCTTATCCGAACCTCTACCTGAGGACAACTGGAAAGTCAAAAAGTCAATGGATGACAAGGAAGGTGATGGCTATGTAGGCTTTATCCACCAAGTTCTTTATGACAACTACCTTAAAGATATTGACGAGCCGGATGAAATAGAATATTACTTATGTGGCCCTCCTTTGATGAATGCTGCAGTACTTAAGATGCTAGATGATTTGGGTGTTCCAAAAGAGAATATCAGATTCGATGATTTCGGAGGATAAAAAATAAGAAAAGGGTCCCGTTAAAGTTTAACGGGACTTTTTTTATGCCTTCTTTTTCCATAATTTTATATTAAATTATTTAATGGCCCTCCCGGCACAAGCTCAGGCGGCATAGGCATATGATTGATAGGCTTAATTAAAACAAAAACCTGACCGCTTTGGAATGGCAATACCAAGCCCGAACCGAGGTTTTAGTAAAACAGACCGCCTATTGACATATCTGATTTAATATTCAATCTCTAAAAAATAACAATGGATTTACAGGCATTTTTCGAACCTATCCCTTCCGAGATTCTACAAGAAGAATATGGGCACAATGCGTTTTTTCACCACATTCATTGTCATGATGAAACCTTTCCTGACCTCGAAGGCATTCAAATCGCCATTATTGGCATAGAAGAATACAGGGGCACCGGAGATGATACATTAAAAAATTCATTGGCAAGCAGTTCTGCCATTCGGAAGAAACTATATACGCTCAAAAAGGGCCAGGGAAATTACAGCCTTGCCGATTTAGGCAATATTAAACTCGGGGAAAACTTACAAGAAACCCGGTCACTGATCAGTTCTATTGGTGAACTAATGATAAAAACCGAAGTATTGCCAATTTTTATCGGTGGAAGCCATGACTTGGACGTTGGGCAGTTTAAAGCTTACCAGCACATGAAAAAACTGGTCAGCTTACTAACGGTAGATGCTAAAATGGACATGGAGGATGCCGGCAATCCTCAAGACCGACATTCTCAAGAAGTGGTTTTGCATGAACCGAACTATATGTTCAACTATTGCCACCTTGCTTACCAAAGTTTTTTGACAGACCCTGAATTGGTCACCACCTTAGAGAAGCTTTACTTTGATCATATCCGTTTGGGGCAGTTGCGGGACAACTTCAAAGAAACCGAACCGCTGATCAGAAATGCAGATTTATTAAGTTTTGACATTTGTTCCATCAATTCCTCAGATGCTCCCGGAGCCATTGGAGCGCAACCTTTTGGCTTAAGTGCCGAGGAGGCCTGTCAAATATGCTGGTTTGCAGGCACCAATGAAAAGCTAAGTTCCATTGGAATCTATGGTTACCATGTGGATTTGGATGACCCCAGGCAAAAGACTGCTGCCATTATTGCCACAATGATCTGGTATTTTATTGAAGGTTTTCACCAGAGAAAAGACAGCCTATCATTTAAAAGCAGCGACTATATCATGTACACGGTATCATTAGACTCCAAGCCTTCTATTTTGCATTTTTACAAAAGCAAACTAAGCGGAAAATGGTGGCTGGAAATCCCCCGCAACAAGGGTGAAAAATACAATCGAGACACCATTATTCCCTGTAGTTATCAAGATTATCAAACCGCTCAAAAGGGAGAAATACCTGAGCGCTGGGTCAATGCCCAATTAAAACTTTATTAATAATACATGCATATACCCTAGGTAGTCCTATATTTGCAATAGAATAAGCATATGATTTCTATTTCTAAAAACCAACTGGCCTTGAGAAACGGGCAGGACAAACCTGAAATATGGATTGCTTACAAAGGCAAAATATATGATGTAGGCAATTCCAGACTGTGGAAAAATGGCAAACATTATGAACATTGGGCAGGACAAGACCTAACAGAAGAGCTCGAAAATGCCCCTCATAATGAAAATGTATTTGATAAATTTGAACCTATTGGCTATTTAATATAAATGATTCTGATCGCAGACAGTGGCTCCAGCAAAACCGACTGGAGAGTAATCACAGAGGATAACAAAGTTCACCAAACAAGGACTGTAGGGTTTAACCCCTATTATCAGACCAAAGAGGACATGGAACTGGGACTCCAAACGCCTGACCTCCTTTCATGGAAAGATATTATCCAGGAAGTTTATTTTTATGGATCAGGTTGCACCTCTGAGGCCAATAAAGAAACTGTAAAAAACGCCATCAACAGCATTTACAAAGATGCCAAGGTATATGTAGATCATGACCTTATGGCCTCCGCAAGGGCAACCTGTGGTCACGAAGCAGGGATAGCCTGCATATTGGGAACGGGTTCAAATAGCGGAGACTATGATGGTGACAAAATAACGAACAGCAGGCCTTCTCCCGGCTACCTTTTAGGTGATGAGGGTGGAGGAACATATATCGGAAAGCACTTCCTACAAGATTTTATTTACGATGACATGCCCACTGCTATTCGGGAAGCATTTATTGACAAATATCACCTTTCCATAATTGATATTCAGGACAATGTTTATAAAAGACCATTTCCCAATCGCTTTATGGCAGGTTTTTGTGAATTTATAGCCCAACATAAGGCTGACCCATATTGCTATGAGCTTTTCTACAATGGTTTTAAAGATTTCTTCTCGAGACATGTCATGAGGTACAAAGATTATCAAAACAAACCTGTGAATTTTGTCGGATCTATCGCTTACTATAACAATGATGTCCTAAGACAAATTGGACACGATCTAAACATACAAATCAATACTATCCTAGAAACTCCAATAGCCGGATTAACACTCTACCATCAAAAAAAGATATGAGCACCACAGAAAGCGCCTCCTATTACAACCACCTTGAGAAAATGTCGGTCAATGAATTATTGACCAATATGAACAAAGAAGATCAGACGGTACCAGATGCGGTCAATAAGGCTATTCCTCAAATTCAGAAACTGGTGGAAGCCATAGTCCCTAGGATGGAAAAAGGTGGTCGTTTATTTTATATTGGAGCCGGCACTAGTGGCCGACTAGGTATCCTAGATGCTTCAGAATGCCCGCCGACCTATGGCGTACCACATGATATGGTAATTGGAATTATTGCCGGTGGGGATACAGCCATAAGAAAAGCAGTGGAAAATGCTGAAGATGATCCGGAGCAAGCTTGGGAAGATATTCAGGCATTTGATTTCAATGCTCAGGATACCATTATCGGTATAGCTGCATCAGGCACCACGCCCTATGTAATAGGAGGAGTAAAAAAAGCAATGAAGGAAGGCTTACTTACAGGCTGCATTACATGCAATGAAGGCAGCCCTCTTGCCAAAGAAGTGGCCATGCCGGTAGAGATAGTTGTAGGTCCTGAGTTTGTAACAGGAAGTACCAGAATGAAATCAGGAACTGCTCAGAAGCTAGCTCTTAACATGATATCTACCAGTGTCATGATTAAACTGGGAAAGGTGAAAGGCAATAAGATGGTAGACATGCAGCTGTCCA